>JAFGXE010000015.1 GCA_016936785.1 Alphaproteobacteria bacterium | reverse complement strand
GACCATCGTACTAGTTTATAACCTTGAAAAAAGAAAATAACCAAAAAGGAAGAAGATGAAAAAGATTGTAATATTTTTACTCAGTGTTTTTTCTCTTTGTGCATATGCACAAGATGCACCTCTTATAAATGCGAACATGACAATGGGAAAGTATGGTGTCCAACCAGCTTGGGATAATCCGTTGCAAAATATGGGGGATGGGCAGTCAAAACCGGGATATGCAAAAATGGATTGGTCTCCAGACAAAGTACTTAAACTGCGTTTGCGTGATGGGATGGTGACAATTGTGAATTTCCCACCGTGGGAAACAATTCGTGATGCTTACATTGGGGATAAAGATTTTTTTGATGGACGTCCAGTTGCGAAAAATGTGTTGATGCTTTCTCCTGCACAAGATCATGCCGGCGCAGATACAAACATGATTGTTTTTGGAACTTCAGGAAATAAATATGCATTTTATCTCAAAAGTGAGCCGTTGAACACAGACACGTTGACACATTCTATTGTTGATATCACTGTTCCAAATGCTTTCCAAAAAGGGCAATCTTCTGCATCTGGAATGTCGACGGGTGGAAATGATCATTCAATTATGCGTGGAAATACATACCAAACACGTTCTGATTTTATGGAAAATCAAGACTATGGTTGGATAAAAAGCATTCCTGTTGATCCAACAGAGTTTCGATTTGATATGGATATTTTTGTCCCAAATCCAGATGATTACGTTATTGCACCAGAGCGTGTGTGGCGGGATCAAGTCTTTACATATATTGACTTTGGTGAAAAATCACTCCACATGGTGCAACGTCCTGTTGTCTCCATTCTTGTTGAAGGTGGAGAAGCGCCTGTCGGATTTCGAACAGATGGACCAAATAGTCGTTTGTTGATTGTTGAAGCAATTGGAGACATGGTTCTTCGGAATGGACAACGTCTTGTTTGTATTAAAAAACGGGAAAAACCTTTCCTAACTTCTCAGCCGTATATGATGGAAACAGAAGTTCCACAACAGCCTGTTAATCCAAATGATCCATCCGGTATTTTCTATGAAGCAGATGTTCCAGCTGGCTCGTCAACAATGCTTTCGTATTTTGAATTACAACAAGATCCTTTTACAAATCCGCTTGTTGAAGGTGTGACAACGCCAACACGACAAGAGTCACGTGGTGATGTGATGCCCTCTCATTATGCGCCACTTGTCAGAAAACCATCAGAGACAGTGGTTTTAGAACTTGCTTCTGCAAACACAATTGAAGAACTTCAAAATACATGGTCAGAATTATCTGACAGTGAAAACTTCAACAAAATTGTCGGTGAATTTGAACCATTCTTTGCAATTGACACAAATGGCGTGGATATGCTTGGAGAAACACCCTACAGTGCAAATGAAGTCTACCGTTTACGTGTTGGTCCAGTAAAAGATCTCGAGCGTGGGATGGAGCTTTGTCGACGTCTTGCGCGAAAAGATATTAAATGTAGTGTGGTGCGTGCTCAATGAGTTTTATTAGCGGATTTAAAGATGTTTTGAATCGCTTTAAAAAGAGAAATACGGATTCCGTAAGACCCCTTTCTGACTCTCAAAAAAGAGTTTCGGGTGAAATTATACCACCAAAACAAATGCCACAAACCATAAATTCTCAGGTTACTTCATCTCAAAGACCTTCTGAAAAGAAGGAAAAGATTGTTTCGCCTCAAAAGGTAAAAGTCCATTGGTATAATTGGGGGCTTTTGGTCATTGCTTTGGTTTTAGCTGTTGTTGCGCTCTTATTTTATTCTGGACAAAAGAAAGAAGAAACATCCACAAACAAAGTCTCTTCTGTAATTGAAAAAGTGATTCCTCAAGGGGATGGGGGTGAAGTTTCTTTGGAAAAAGATGAAACAGCAGATCTTTTTGAAGGAAAAAGTAACAATCAAGTTCCAGCAGAAATAATGTTATCTGAAGAGGAAATCTCAGTTTTAGGACACCCTCTTAAAAAAACATATGAAAGAACAATTTTTGTGAATTGTGTCAAAGGAGAGTTAAAGATTTTATCTGTTTCTTTATCTCGAGACATTCCAGATCTTATTTTAGATGCAAGTGATTGTGAAGAGAAAGAAAGCTTGGTTGAGAAAATTGGAAAATGTGAAATTAAATTAACATGGACTCCTCAACAAGATGCGCAACATAATGTTGATATTAAAATAAAATGGCAAGACCTTTCTTCTTTGGAAAACAAAGAGAAAATTAAATCTCTTCCGATTTTCATTGAAACGAAAAAAGAAGAGATAAAAACGGATTTATTCGAAGATAAAATTGAAGAAAAGCCAGTGGAAAAAAAAGAAGACGAAAGTTTTTTTGATTCGCTCTTTTCATCTTCCGAGGATAAACAAGAAGATGAAGTTTTGCCAATTGTTAAAGAAAAACCAAAAAGAGAAAAACTTGAAGATTGTCGTAAATATGCGGTACGTGCGTATACCCTAAAGGGTGATTTTTTGGGTTGGATTCAACCTTCAAGTAAAGTTTATTCTCCAAGGTGTGGAAACATTATTGGAACACGTAAAGTGAATGGTCAAGTTGTGGATAATAGCGGTAATCTTCTCGGGTATGATGTTGATGCATTTGCGGAAAAAAAGAGTCAACAGAAGAAGAAAGTAGATATGCCTCTTGATCTTGTCGACTTTGAGGGAGAGAAACAAAAAAACAATGTGGATTGGAATATTGTGGCGGAAGATCGTTCAAGCGCGCGTGACGCGATTATTGCAACTACACCTAAGGGTTCTAAAGATGGATCAGATAAATGGGAGAGTCATCAAATGGAAGACCACATGGGCGTGATTCGTTCTGCTAAGATGAGCAAAGTGCCTTTTACAATTAAGTCAGCAAATCAAATTTCAAGCATGCCAAAAGATGAAGAATATGTTATTCGTCGAACAAAACCAATTTCTGCTGTTTTGGCTTATCCACTTCAAAAATCTGAATACGGCGGTGTTATTCCTGCGACAGCAATTGTTGAACGGAATGTGTATGGTGGCTCAGGTCGAACAGTTGTTATTCCATCAGGAAGTCTTTTACTGGGGCATGCATCAGGAAGTTGGCCTCAGACATATACACGTTTTGCACGAGTCGCGCTCCAATGGGATCGTATTGTGAGACCAGATGGTGCCGAGTTTATTTTTTCAGCACATCAGCCAATCACAGGGGATGCACAAGGAAAACTCGGTGTGCCAGGGAAGGGAAGCACAGATTACCTTGAACAATTTGTGAAACCAATGATTACAAGTCTCGTTCCTGCTGCGATTAATTTAATTTCTCCGACGGCAGAGCTGTACACACGTCAAGTGTTGTCAGATAAAGCGGGGGATCTTAGTATTTTGGAAACAGGGCAAGAAACAAGCAAAGAAAAAGCAAAACAAGCAATGATCGCAACCTGGAATAAAATTGCGAATAAATTTGTGGAAGATACACTCGATAATACGACGCCACCATTTACTGTCCCAGCAGGAACGCGTCTAACGATTTATCCACAAGAAGATATTATGCTTCGTTTTGTTGATGATGATTCTATTTTCGGAGAAAAAAACAGTTATGCAAACCTTGTAGATACGGCAACAATGGATTCATCTAAAGGTATAACAGGAATGGCTGAGTCAAAAAAAGGCAGTGAATCTGGACCAAATTCGATGAATATTGATATTTCGAAGGAAATGGGTCAAATGGATCAAGCTTTCCAAGTGCGTAAGGAAGAAGAAGCGCGTAAAGCAGAAAAAATGGCATTGCCTAAAGAAGATTTTACAAGTGACAATTTCGATCCCCTTGAAGCCTTTGGTGGCGGTGGCGGCGGTGAAGTTGCAATCGGTCGTGATGAATTTGGAGATGTTTATCAGGATGCAGATGGATACTATGGGTATGATGGAGACACGGTGGTGCCTGTTGAAGAATCGGCAATTATAGAACGATATTAAGGAGAAGAAAATGCAAATTGTATTAACGTTTTTAGCGTATTTTTTATTAGGACTTATGACAGGGACTTTATTTTCAAATGAGGTAAAAGTTGTGATGGATCAAGCTGTGGTTCCAACAGTGAAAGATGTTTACAGCTTCGCAAAAGATGAGATTGTAAAATCAAAACAAAAATCAAAAGAGTCTCAAACAATTTCATCAACAGTTGAAGTTCAAGTCTCTCCCAAAAGCAATACACCTGAGCCTGTGGGCATTGATCGCCTTGGGTATGAAGTTTACCAAGATGATAAAGGGTATTATGTGATAGATGAAGCCGGCACAGAAGTCCCTGTTCTTGAAAGTGAAATTGTTGAATTTTACTCTGAGTAAAGCTTTCTAAAGAGATCTACTTAAGCAGAAATTTTAATAAATTATTTCAACAGTGTAATTACCTTGATAAATTCCGGGTGCTTGATTTGCTTTTATATTAAGCTGTGCGCCTGTGTTAAAATTTAAGTTTCCATTTGAATCAAGTTGCGGTGTTGCAGAAGCGTTATGTTCAAGTGTGTGAAGGGATAGATCTTCGCCGTTGCCGGTTAAGGTTCCTGGGATAAGATTAATAGAGATTTCTGTATTGGGTGATCCTGAAACACTAAAATTGCCAGGAGTGCCATTGGAAAAGAAGATAGAATCTCCAGAAACATTTTCAAGTGAACCATCTATGTTTATCTTGATGACACCCCCTGCAGGATCTGGTGCCACATCTGAAAAATCGATATTTTGATTTTGTTGGATGATAATAGGCAAAGGCAGGAGTTCAATTTGAGAGAGAGCATTTGAAAAAATAAGCCAAGACCCTGTTCCAATAGCTTCATTATAACGGTAGTTAATTGTGTAATAACCTGAGTAATTTCCAAAAGTTTGCCTTGGATTTATTGTCAAATCTCCAGAAACGTAAAATGTTCCTTTTCCCTCGGAGTCGAGATCAATATCAAAAGAGGGGCTTGAAACAAGATTGTCTAAAGAAAGTGAATCTCCTGGACCTGAAAGTGATGTGCCACTTAGCATAACTTCAACAACTTTAAAAGGTGTTCCTTTAATTTCATACTGTCCACGTGTTGGAGAAGAAGAAAAAGTATGATTTCCTGAAAGGGAAAGGCATCCTCCTTTTTCGTTGATTTGAATTACACCACCATTCGCATCTGCAACGGTATTACAAAAAGTCAAAGGTGTAATCTCTTGAATACTTTGAGAAAAACAAGTTATTGGAAAAAGGGAAAATGGTAAAATATATTTAAGCAATGATGTCTTACCCTTCTTTTTAAATGTAGCTT
>JAFGXE010000014.1 GCA_016936785.1 Alphaproteobacteria bacterium | reverse complement strand
CTATTTTTTCGATTTTAGATATGTTTTTTATTAAATCTTTAAGGAGAGTTTATCAAAAAGTTGATTTTAGGGGTATTTTAAGGCGAATCGGTAAGTGATTCGCATCGATTCGGAGAATCGTTTTCGTAATGTTCTGATATTTAATGGGAAAGTTGTGTCTTTGGTGTGCAGGAGGATCAACTTGTTTCAGGATCTATAATATGCATAAGTATGGATCCCGGACGCCCTTCAATGCTTCGACAGGTTCAGCAACCGAAGGGCTCAATGAGAGAGTGATCCCGACCTGCGTCGGGATGACAAAAAAGGTAATCGGGATGAGAAAATGGGTAATCAAGATGGTAGTTGATGTAAACTATTTTTTAACAGAGTCTTTACTTTATATCCCCGACATAGATTCCTGAGAGGGAGGCGGTTTGGACAATTTCATCTGTTTTTTTCAAGAAACACGTCGAATTTGCTTCAATTTTTTCAAGCGGGATGGCGATGACTTTGCCGTTATGAAGTGTGAGCATGCAGTTTGCGTGATTTTCTTCAAGAAGTTTCATGGCATGTGCGGTGAGGCGCGTGGCAAGAATACGGTCGTCTGCACTTGGATGTCCCCCACGTTGCGCATGTCCCCCTACCATGAGGCGCGCTGTGAGACCTTCTTCTTCCTGAATCCAAGATGTAATTTCTTCTGAGCCAGACTTAAATTTAGGATCTGTCGGTTTAACACCTTCAGAGACAACAACGAGTCCGTAATGACGCTGTTCTTGTTTGAAAATTGTTGTGAGATGATTCAGGAGGTCTGTTTTTGAAAATTTAAATTCTGGGACAATAATTGCGTCGGCGCCCCCTGCGAGTCCACTATGCATGGCGAGATGTCCCGTTGTGTTTCCCATTGTTTCCAACACCATAACGCGTTGATGGCTGGCTGCCGTTGTGCGGAGATTATCGAGGAAATGAACGTTTTCTTGAACTCCTGTGTCAAAACCAATCGCGCGATCGATACTTTGAATATCGTTATCAATTGTTTTCGGAATGCCTATAATTGGTAGGTTTATTTTTTCACAAAGAAGTCCGATGCGTCGGAGTGAATCGTCTCCGCCAGTCAAAATAAGCGCATCAAGTTTGAGTTTTTTGATCTGTGTTTCAAACACTTCATCCAGGAAAACAACGTCGCCATTTTGACGCGAAAGGACATAACGGTTAGGATGTGCATTTTCCATTTCTCTTTGTTGGGCAAAGCGTTGGTTTTTTATGTTTGCGCCAATGAAAGAGCCTGAGATCATGTCAATAAAAGACGGAAGCGTTTGTGTGTTCAAGTCAATTACGTCCGGGGTTTCTTCAATGAGGCCACTGACTGCATTTCGGATTCCAATGACTTTCCAGTTGCGTCTTGCGGAAAGTTTAACAAGTGTTTTCAAGACAACGTTGAGGCCAGCACAGTCACCTCCTGCAGTCATTATTCCGATTCTTTTCATTATTTTTTTGCCTTTTTCTTTGCATCAACAATTTCAATCGCACGTTCGAGCGTTGGGGTTGAATCTTGCTCATCTTTTGGCATTGAAATCGCTGTGCGACCGATTTTGAGATAAGGGCCATAGCGTCCTTTTGAGTAATGATAAATCATTTGTTTTTTCTTTGGGTGTAAACCGATCTCAGTTGGTTTTTCTTTTTTAGGAGATGAATCAAGAATATTTTTTGCTTCTTCAAGAGAAAGGGTGAGAACATCTTTGTCTTTTGGAATCGGATAGAACGCACCATCAAATTTGATATAAGGTCCAAATCTTCCAAGTCCTACTTCGATTTCATCGGAGAGTTTTTTTGGAAAAGAGATGAGAGAGAGGGCTGTTTCGAGAGAAACATTTTCTTTCGTCATCCCCTTTGGAAGACCGATTCGTTTTGGTTTTTTATCTTTTTCATTTTCACCCTCTTGAATATAGATGCCATAAGGCCCTTCTTTTAGGTAAAGATTTAAACCTGTTGTTGGATTTTGACCTAGTTCACCGCCAGAGGCAAGGTTGACAGCCCCTTCTTCCGTCGATTCAAGAGAAGAGGTTGTGCTTCCTTTGAAAAGTGGGCGTGTGTAGTTGCATGTTGGATAATTTTCACATCCGACAAATCCGCCAAATTTTCCAAGACGAATATTTAATTTCCCTTGGCACTTTGGACACGTTTTTTCATTCTTATCAAAGATAAGATCTGAAAGATTCTTTTGAAGTGTTTCGCGAACATCTTCAAATTGAATATCTTTCGTACTTTCAATCTTTGCAATAAATTTTTCCCAAAAGCGCGAAAGCAAATCTTTCCAGTTAATTTTTCCTTCTGCTACATTATCAAGTTGATCTTCTAGTTTTGCCGTGAAGTCGTATTCCATATATTGTGGAAAATAACTTTTGAGAAATTCTACTGTGAGACGTCCGCGATCTTCTGGCACAAAGCGTCGATTTTCGAGTCTGACATAACCCCGATCTTGATTCACTGAAAGAATAGTTGCGTAAGTTGACGGGCGTCCGATTCCCATTTCTTCTAGTTTTTTTACAAGGCTTGCTTCCGTGTAACGCGGAGGTGCTTTTGTTTCATGTTCTCCTAAAAGAAGTTCGGAAAGGGTGACTTTCTGTCCTTTTTTGAGTGGCGGTAATTTTTGAGATTCTGCATCTTCTTTGTCATCTTCTCCTTCTTGATAAAGAGTGAGAAAACCATCAAATATCTGCGTCGTTCCAACAGCATGAAATGTATTATCGTTAGAAACTAGGTCCGCTCTCACTTGATTAAAAAGAGCCGGCGTCATTTGAGAGGCAATGGTTCTTTTCCAAATCAGTTCGTAAAGTTTAGCTTCATCAGAAGGAAGTGTTTTAGGAAGTGCTTCTGGCGTGAGATCAAGTTGTGTGGGGCGAATCGCTTCATGGGCTTCTTGTGCATTTTTTATTTTACTGATATATGTATTGGCGCTTTTTGGGAGGTATTTTTCACCAAAAGCAGATTGAATATGTGTACGTGTATGACCTAAAGCTTCTTGGGAAAGTGCAATCGAATCGGTACGCATATAAGTGATCAATCCTGCTTCGTAAAGATTTTGTGCATTCCGCATTGTTTGTTTTGCTGAGCGACGCAATTTTCGCGCTGACTCTTGTTGGAGTGTTGATGTTGTAAAAGGTGGCGCCGGGCGACGAGAAGTTTGTTTTTCTTCAAGAGAATCGACAGTGTAAGAAAGTTTTTCAAGAGTTGCTTTTGCTTGTTCTGTTTCTTCTTTCGTTTTGAAAAAGAATTTTTCTACTTTTTGATTATGATAAAGACTGAGCTTTCCTTCAAATGAATCATCAAATTTTCCTGTGAGAGAAAAATAGGGGCGAGGGTTAAAACGATCTATCTCGTCTTCACGTTCTGTAATAAGTCGTAATGCAACGGACTGAACACGGCCTGCGGATTTGCTTCCTGGAAGTTTTTTCCAAAGGACTGGAGAGAGGGTGTAGCCAACAAGGTAATCTAATGCGCGTCGTCCGAGATACGCATCAACAAGGTTGGTGTCAATTTCACGGGGATGTTTTAATGCTTCTTGAATAGCGCTTTTTGTGATTTCATGAAACACAACACGTTTAACAGGAATTGTGCCAATTTTTTTGCGTTGCTTGAGAATATCAAAAACATGCCATGCAATGGCTTCTCCTTCGCGATCAGGATCGGGCGAAAGATAAATTACTTCAGCCGTTTCAAGTGCTTTTGCCATTTCTTTAAGATTTTTTTCTTTTTTTGGATCGATCTTCCAATCCATTTTAAAGCCATCATCTACATGCACGGATCCTTGTTTTGGATCAAGATCACGGACATGTCCAACACTAGCGATAACTGTGAAGTCTTTGCCAAGGTATTTATTTATTGTTTTTGCTTTTGCTGGAGACTCGACAATGAGGAGATTCATGATTGTGACACTCTTTTCTTTATTGAAACGAGAGGAGCATAGATTAAATAAGGAAAAGTTTCAAGAAATAGTTCGCACACTTTTATTTAAGTGTGCGAACTTGATGTCGTTGTTATTTTAATTTCAGAGGATTTGCTTTTGCAAGGGCGTCGAATTCTTTTGCTAAGCTTAAAAATTCTTTTATTTCTGAAAGACGCATCATGTTTGGCCCATCACATGGTGCTGTATCTGGATCATTGTGAACTTCTATGAAGAGCGCTCCTACACCGACAGCAAGGGCAGCACGTCCAATGACAGGGGCATATTCACGTTGTCCATCAGAGCAGGTGCCTTTCCCGCCTGGGATTGCAACTGAGTGCGTAATATCAGCAACAGTTGGATAGCCAAATTTTGCCATCTCAGGAAAAGAAATCATGTCTACTTGCCAACGTTGGTTATATCCGGCAAAAGTTCCACGTTCCGTAAGAAGAATTTTATTTCCACCGGCTTCTTCAATCTTTTTAACAACATTGCTCATTTCCCAGGGTGCCATAAATTGTGCTTTTTTCACATTTAATGTTCTTCCTGTTTCTGCACCAGCGATTAAAAGATTTGTCTGCCGACAGAGAAATGCAGGCACTTGGAGAATATCAACAACCGGTGCGATTTCTTTTGCTTGCCAGGGTTCATGGTAATCTGTCACAACGGCACACCCAAAATCTTTTTTTATTTTTTCAAATGCTTTTAATGCGACATCCATTTCTTGTCCCCGAAAGCCTATTCCGGAAGAACGATTTGCTTTATCAAAAGATGTTTTGAAAACATATGGGATTTTAAGATCTGAAGTGATTCTTGTCATCTTCTCTGCCATCATGTAAGCATGATCTGGGGTTTCCATTGCGCATGGGCCCGCGAGAAGT
>JAFGXE010000013.1 GCA_016936785.1 Alphaproteobacteria bacterium | reverse complement strand
TTTGTGTTTGATCTTTGGGCAAAACGTCAAAAAATGGTGCCACAAGAAACAACAATTGCGGTTCAAGGTTTTGGAAATGTCGGATACTATTTTACAATCTTTGCTTTGAAAGCTGGATATAAAATTGTGGCTGTTTCTGATGTGAGCGGTGCACTTTATCGTAAAGAAGGATTTAACTTGAATGATCTTGTTGGTCATAAAGGAAAATTACTTTCTGAATTGAAATGTGAATCAGGTGCGACATGTGAAAAGATTTCAAATAAAGAGCTTCTTGGGCTTGATGTAAGCGTGCTTGTGCCGGCTGCACTTGAAAATCAGATTACAAAAGAAAATGCAGCGACCATTAAAGCGAAAATGATTCTTGAAATTGCAAACGGACCTGTGACTCTTGAAGCAGATGCTATTCTTGAGAAACGCAACATTCCCGTACTTCCAGATGTTCTCGTGAATGCCGGTGGTGTGATTGTGAGTTATTATGAATGGGTTCAAAATCGCACAGGGGATTATTGGACAGAAGATCAAGTAAATGATAAGTTGAAAGCACGAATTGAAGATGCCTCAGAAAAAGTTTTTGATGCCTCATTGCTTGAAAAGAAAACATTGCGAACAGCAACGTATGAACAAGCTTTGAAACGTATTTCAACAGCGATGGCATTCCTTGGAACGCAAGAGGATTTTAAGAAAAATTAGGGTATCGTTGATATCCTAAAATTCTTCTTGTGTTTCAGACAAAAGTCGGATACGCTGGAGTAAGCATAAATACAAAATAAGGAGAAAGAAATGCAAACATTTGGTTTATTTATTCTCGGGTTTTTAATTCTCGTAGGATATAAGTTTTATTACGGATTTGTGATTGATTGGAAAAAAGAAAGAAAAGCGTCAATGCCTAAACGTCTCTTTACAGAAACGATTTTGCCAGCGATTTTTCTTTTTGTTGGAACATATTTCGTGGCGTCTCTTGCTGTGCGTCCAACAATGATGCAACATCCTGAAATACTTGAAGATACATTCAAATCGCTTGAAGCAAAGAAAACACGCGATACGAAAGAACAAACAATCGCTTACTTGGAAAAGAATCGTGAAGCACTTGAAAAAGATGCGCCAATTCTTGGAAACTCAGAAGGTGATGTGACTATCTATGAGTTTTTTGATTATAGTTGTGGACATTGTCGCGCTGTTTCAAAAACAGTGGATCAGCTTCTTGCAAAAGATAAAAATGTAAAAGTTGTTTTGAAACAATTTCCAATTAGTCAGTTTACGTTTACAGCGGCTCAAGCGTCGATTGCTTCAAAACTTCAAGGACAAGAAAAGTCTGCAGCTCTTCATAAAATTATGATGGATGAAGGGGTTATTCCTGAGGGGCTTTCAAAAGATATGCCTAAGGAAGCAATTGAAAAAGCATTTAAAGATCATGTTCTTGCGCTCGCAAAGAAAGCAGGACTTGATACAGAAAAGCTTGCAAAAGACATGGAAAGCGATCAAATAATGGCTGAACTTCACAAAACACGTGAAGCAGGTCAAGAGTTTGGCGTAGAAGGAACACCGTTCTTTATTGTTGGAGAAGAAGTTTTCCCAGGCGCATTACCACTTGCTGCTTTTGAAAAAGCAATTGCTGAAGCACGTAAGTAAAGATTTTATATTGAATAAAAAAACCCGCGCTTGCGGGTTTTTTTGTTGTTTTATTCGATCAATAATGCTTTGCTATATAATGAAAAGAAAGGAAAGAAAATGTCATTATTTTTGCACCATAAAAGACGACGTTGGTTGAAACCACTTCTTGTTTCTGTTGGTGGTCTTTTTCTTCTCAGTTTTATTTTATTTGCTAGCTTACCGCTTATCTTTTCTTCTGAAACAATGCGTCCTCAAATTGAGAAAGCGTTGCAATTACAAATGAATCTTCAAGCAGAAGTAAAAGGGAGCGTGTCCTTTCAATTTTTTCCGCATCCACTGATTCGTGCGAAGAAAATCGAAATCGGAAATAATGAAGAAAAAATGATGATTGATAAAATTGATTTTCATACTTCTATTCTTTCTCTTTTCAGTTTTGAATCGCTTCTTTCAGATTTAACGTTTCACCATGCTGAGATTGGATTTAAGAATTTTGAAGGATTTATTGCATTTGTACGACGTGTTGTTGGAAAGGGAGATTTTTCTTTTAAGCAGGCCTCTTTACGGATTGGTGAAAGTTTATTTGAGCCGACAGATTTTAGTGTTTATGAAGAAAAGGGGGTTCAAACTTTTTCGTTTAAAGCTTCTCATGCGTTAGGGCGCATTGGGTTAACAGGTCAATTTTCGGCGGACGCACCAACTCCTCTTCAAGGAATGATTCAGTTTAATTCAGGTGAAACACTTGAAATTCAGGCAACATATATTCCTCAAACACATGTTATGGAAGGTGTTATTGAAGGTTCCTTTGGTGCCTATCTTCCACTATTTAATATGCCATTTATCGAATCTGTTTTTCCGCTCAATATTTATGCTGAGTTTCAAACAGATTTTAAAAATATTTCCATTGAAAAGCTTCATTTAAAAAACAAGCGATTTGATTACACAGGAGAAGTGAATTTCCTGGCGGAAGAGGGATGGAATATTCGCGGAAAAGTAGATTCTTTTTCTGGGCAAATGGAATCTTTGGATGAATTGCGAGAGATTTTTATTCATCATCCACGCGGGACAATTGACGTAAATGGGGATGTGCGTTTAAAAAGTCAATATGATGGTGCACATTTAACAATTGAAGAAGGACTTTTGAAGTCACCGAATCAAACTGTTGGTGTTTCTGGATCTGGATTTCTTTCGAGTGAAAAAGATTACTCTTTTGACGGGACTCTTGCATTTCAAGGAAAAGAAAAAACGTTCAAAGGACAATTCTTTTTAACACCAGACATATTTGAAATGAAGTCTGGGCAATACAAACTTCAAGAGAATCAGCTTAAAGGAAATTTGTTATTTCTCTTCAAACAAAAAAGTATTGATGCCACATTGTCGGCCTCTTCTCTTCAAGGATTTTCATTCTTAAAAGGTTTAGAAGATTGGACAGTTGATTTGAAGTTGAATGCAGAAAAGTTTACATATAACACGATGTCTTTTTCTTCTTTCATTACACATGCGCTTCTCACAAAGGACAGTCTTGTCGTTCATGCGCTTCAAGCACGTTCTCAATCGGGTGTCATGAGCGCGAAAGGAGAAATAACAGACTCTGATTTTGTTGATTTTTCAGTCGAAGGAAAGGATTTGTCTTTTATTTCTGGTCTCCAAGAATTAAACCTTCCTTTTATAAACTCTTCTTTAACATTGACCACGAAGCTTCTTTTGAATGGCGCGCAGACATCTCCGCAGTTTGCTTTCTCTCAAAAAACGCGTGATTCGATTCTGACTCTTTCGGGAAAAAAGGAAAAAGATGTTTTGGAAGGAGAGTTAAATTTTCAAACGGAAAACACGCAATTCCTTGTTGAAAAAATACCATTTTTAAAAGGCAAGATTTCTGAGAAAAAACTCGGGTGTTCAGGTCCCTTTGTTCTTCAAAAGAATTTGTTATCTTTACCCAATCTCAGTATTCGTTTTGGAGAAAATACGCTTCGAGGTGTGATCGAACGAACGAATTTAGGTGAAGAACAGTGGAAGGTTTCTTTGACGGGAGAAAATGTTTTCTTGTCAAATTTGGTTCAGCTTTCAGGATTCCGTTTTGATATTTTTGATGATCAAAATTTAACACAATGGGAATCGTTTTTAACAAAGAAACTCGAGCTTTCTATTGATTTAAAAGATATTTTAGGGACGCGCCTTGGAAAAGATATTTCGCTTTCTTTGAATACACTTTCTTTTCCTCAGCATGGTGAATTACGTCTTATTCAAGAAAATGGTGATGCGCGTTTTCATTTTACACAGGAAGCGGAAATCTATAAAGGGCTTGTGCATCTTGAGAATTATTTATTGCCAGAGACATTCTTTGAACAAGAGGATCCAAATGTATTGTTAGGCTATACAACACTTGAGTCAGAGTTTGAAACAAAAGGTCGTTCAACACATGCTCTTTTTAAAAATATGATTGCATCTTTGAAGGTATCAACAACAGATACAACTCTCTATGGATTGTCTCCATTTACGGCAATTGAAGGTGCAAAACAAGCACTCGGCTTAGGGGATCATGCTGTGCGACAAGCGGTTGTTCGTGGATTGAAATCTGGATCTGCGCCACTTGAATCGTTGTCTTGTCGAGGGGTTATGAAAGAAGGAAAAGTTTATCTCAAGTATGGACGATTTAGTTCGCCAGATTTTGATAATGGCACTTTCACCGCGGAGTTAACGCCTTTGAAACGAGGAATGAATATTCAATCCCGATTTGGACTTCAAGGTCTTCATCGTCGTCCGATTGATGTTATATGGCAAATGACAGGAACGCTTTTTCAGCCTGTGAAAACAGTTCGAATTACATCGCCGTATGCCTATGATGCAGGGTATTTAAAACGGTCGAAAAAGAAAAGATAATTAAGCAGCTTTTTTTGCGATTTGGTGGCGGAGGGTGTCAATCGAGACATCTTCGCCATTTTTGCTCACGGACCAGAAAGACCAGCCATTGCAGGCTGATTTATTTTGAACGGTCGCGCCTACTTTATGAATAGATCCTTCTACACCAGATGCTGTTTTGAGAGAGCCATCTACACGAACTGTGGCTTTGACTGTGCCGTTTTTCGCAAAGAGTGTATCTCCTGCATGAATGAGACCTTGTGTGAGAAGCGAACCAAAAGGCACTTTAACAGGGGGATTCTTTTGTGTCATCGAGAGAATTTTTTCGTCTGGTGCGGATACTTCTGCAATCCGTTGTTGCGCAACGTTGATATATTTTTCTTCTTTTTCTAAGCCAATATAATGACGTCCAAGTTCTTTTGCAACGACACCTGTTGTGCCACTACCGAAGAAAGGGTCAAGAACCACATCGCCTGTATTTGATGTAGACAGAATCACACGATAAAGGAGTGCTTTTGGTTTTTGAGTGGAATGAATAGACGCGCCATCCTTATCCCGGAAACGTTCACTTCCTGAGCAAATTGGCAGATTCCAATCACTTCGCATTTGTTTATCATCATTAAATATTTTCATTGCATGATAATTAAAAGTTGGGCGAGAATCTTTTGATTTTGTGCACCACAGAAGTGTTTCATGTGCGTTCGTAAATCGTGTGCCTTTGAAATTTGGCATGGGATTGTTTTTTACCCAGATAATATCGTTGCGAATCCAAAATCCTAAATCTTGGAGAAGGTTACCAATTCTAAAGATGTTATGGTAAGAACCAATCACCCAGAAAGAAGCATCTGGTTTCATAATGCGTTTTGCTTCGCTGATCCATTCTTTTGAAAATGTGTCATAGGCTTGGAATGAATCAAATTTATCCCATGCGTCATCGACACTTTTTACGGAAGATGCGTCGGGGCGGTTGAGTTCACCTCCGAGTTGCATATAATAAGGGGGGTCTGCAAAAATAAGGTCTACTGACGCGTCTGGCAGTTTTTTCATGTTTGCAACGCAATCGCCCTGCATAATAAAATCGACTTTATCTTTCCCCATAGTGAAAAAGTATATCAAATTTTTAGGGGTTCACAAAGAGCGAAAAAATCAAAATTATAACTTTTCGGTATTGACTTTGGTAAAAAAACAAAAAATTGTTTAAAAAACAAGAAAATAAAAATTCAACTGTTGGTGCTTGATTTTGGGTTTGAAAGGGTGTAAAAAGGAGTGAAAAGAAAGATAGAGAAGAAAAAAGGATAAATTTATGAATTTTCTCGGACGTCGTTTAATTGTCGTTTTTGTTGTTATTTTAGCAATTGTGTTGTCGTTGCCAAACTTTGTGCCGGAAGGTGTGCGTAAACATTTACCTGAAAGTCTTCAGCCTGTATCACTCGGGCTTGATTTGCGTGGGGGGGCATACTTGCTGATGGATATTTCCATGGAACAAGTTGAGAACGATCGGATGCAACAGTTGAAAGGTCTTGTTCGGCAAACTCTGATTGGAGAACAAGGACAAGAAAAAGTGCGTTTTGAGTCTTTGCGCTTACGTGAAAAATCTGTCACATTTACTTTGCGAAATCCGGATCAAAAAGATCTTTCTATAAAGCGGTTGTTTAAACTTGGGGAAGATATCGATGTTTCTGATTCAGGGAAAGATTTTACCGTTCAGTATACAGATGCTGGTTGGGTAAAAATCCGAAAAGATGTTCTGGAAAAATCGATTGAAATTGTGCGTCGTCGTATTGATGCGCTCGGTATGAAAGAACCCTCTATTCAACAACAGGGAGAGCGTCGTCTTGTGATTCAATTGCCTGGTGTAGATACACCTGAAAACGTTAAAGCCTTGATTGGAAAAACAGCTAAGATGACTATTCATATGGTTGCAGAAGATGTGGGATGTGCGACAACAATTTCATATCCGTATCATAATAATCCTAATCAAACTGTTGAAGTATGTCGTGAAGTTGAACTATCTGGAGAATACCTTGCAGATTCACGTGTGATTTATGACGAATCCGGTCGCCCAGGTGTGTCAACCACGTTCACCGGAATTGGGTCGCGTCAATTTGAAACACTCACTGGGGAGAATATTGGCAAACGATTTGCGATTGTACTTGATGGTAAAGTTCTCTCTGCGCCAACAATACAAGGTCGTATCCCTGGTGGAAATGGTCAGATTACAGGAAGTTTTGGTGTTCAAGAAGCTAAAGATCTTTCAATGCTTTTGCGGTCAGGTGCTTTGCCTGCTCCTTTAACTGTTGTTGAAGAGCGGAGTGTTGGACCTGGTTTGGGAGCTGATTCAGTTAGAGCAGGAACGATTGCCTGTCTAGTGGGGCTTTTGCTTGTGATGATTGCGATGGTTTTAATTTATGGTTTTTGGGGATTAATCGTCGATGGGATTTTGATGCTCAATATTTTACTTCTTTTTGGTATTTTAAGTTTCTTTGGCGCAACATTGACGCTTCCTGGTATTGCGGGAATTGTATTGACGCTGGGTATGGCTGTGGATGCGAATGTGCTGATTTTTGATCGTATGCGCGAAGAAGCATCAAACGGTTTGTCTGCTTTACGTGCGGCACAAGTTGCTTATGATCGTGCATTTATCACAATTTTAGATGCCAATGTCACAACGCTTGTGGCGGCGATTTTGCTTTTTCAATTTGGGACAGGACCTATCCGTGGGTTTGCTGTGACGCTTGCTCTTGGTGTTTTAACATCAATGTTTACAGGTGTATTTGTGTCTCGGACAATTTTTGAACCAAAAGTTTATAAAACAAATAAAATGCCATTGTTTAAGAAGAAATAAAAAAGTTTTAAATTAAAGGATAAAAAAATGAATTTAATGCAACTTGTGCCCATTACTGCGAAATTTAAGTTTCTCAAATACAAGCTTTTAGCGCGCGTGATTTCAAGTTTATTGGTGGTGGGGTCAATTGGGCTCATTGTTTTCAAAGGTCTTAATTTTGGGATTGATTTTACAGGCGGAATTGCTGTTGAAATTGTAAAGACAGAAGGGATGACTGTTTCAAGTTTGCGTCAACAACTAGATTCTCTTAACCCAGAAGTTCAATCTATTGGAGAAGGCAAAACAGTTTCTATTCGGTTGCAGGGGTCTCCCGATGAAGAAGAGGAGATGGCGCGTTTGAAAGAGATGAAAGTTATTTTAGGAGAAGGAATTGAATACCGTTCTGTCGATGTTGTCGGGCCTAAAGTTGGTGGTGAGTTGATTGAACGCGGTGTTTACGCTTTATTCTTTGCCTTGCTTGCAATTGCATTTTATATCTGGATACGTTTTGATACAATCTTTGCCTTGGGTGCGTTAGTCGCTTTGCTTCATGATGTTATCATTACAATTGGTTTTTTTGTTCTTATTAATCTTGAATTTAATTTGACGGCGGTGGCGGCTATCTTGACAATTGCTGGGTATTCTGTGAACGATACAGTGGTGGTTTATGATCGTGTGCGTGAAAATATGCGAAAATTTCGGAAAAAAGAATTTAAAGACTTGTTGGATTTGAGTTTGAATGAAACATTCTCTCGAACAATTCTTACGAGTTTAACAACATTCTTGGCCGTGATTGCATTGGTGGTTTTTGGTGGCAATGTGCTCGCAAGTTTTTCGTATGCGTTGTTATTTGGTGTGATTGTAGGAACATACTCATCTGTTTATATCGCTGTACCAATGTTGCGTCAATAAAACAAGGGGGGTGCAGTTGCGTCGAAGATTTATTTATTTAATCCTATTTTTTGTCCTAGGAGGCATTATGTTTCATTTTTTATGGAAAAGTTC
>JAFGXE010000110.1 GCA_016936785.1 Alphaproteobacteria bacterium | reverse complement strand
CTGAGATAATTCGAAACATAGAAAGAGTATAGAAAACATTTTAGAGAAAATCCACTAAAATAAGATGAAAATTGACAACGTACAATCTAATGGGCTTCATCCCAATTTTTTCCAACACCGATATCAACTTTGAGTGGAATATTCAGCGCATACACTGACTCCATAATCTTTCGAAGAGACTGCACAACAAAATCTTTTTCTTCTGGAGGTGTTTCAAGAATGATTTCGTCATGGATTTGCAAAAGCATTTTTGTTTTTAAATTCTCTTTTCTAAAGAAATCATCCACCCGTATCATCGCCAAACGCATCATATCCGCAGCCGTTCCTTGAACAGGCGCATTCACAGAGACACGGGCTGAGAACTTTGCATCACGCTCATTTTCAAGAGGAATAAAACACTTCCGTCCAAAAAGAGTCTCAACAAATCCATATTTTTGACCTTCCTCTTCCTTCGCTTTCATATAGTCTTGAATTTCCGGGTAAAGATCAAAATACACTTTCATAAAAATTTTCGCTGTCTCGACATCCACTTTAAGATTATCTGCTAAGCCATAAGGAGATGCCCCATAAATCATAGAGAAATTAATAATTTTTGCCTGACGTCTCTGCTCAGAAGAAACTGCTTCAACATTAAACATCTTTATGGCTGTTTCCGTATGAATATCACGGTCATCTTTAAAAGCTTGAATAAGATTTTTCACTTGTGCAAGATGTGCCATCACACGCAATTCAATCTGAGAATAGTCCGCCGCGATGAGCGTCCATCCTTCTTGTGGCACAAAGAGCTTGCGAAACTGGCGCCCCTCCTCTGTCCGAATCGGGATATTTTGTAAATTTGGTTGACGCGAAGAAAGACGGCCTGTGTTCACAAAATTTTGAAGATATGTTGTATGAATACGCCCATCCGATTGGATTTCTTTCTGAAGACCATCCACATAGGTCGATTTTAGTTTTACGGCACCACGACGTTCAATAAGAAGTGGAACGATGACATGCTCATCATAGACTTTATGAAGTGCCTTGCTGTCTGTTTTGTATTGTCCTGTAGCTGTTTTCCGTCCTTTGTAGGGCAATTTGAGTTCTTCAAATAAAAACTCTCCTAATTGCTTTGGCGAATCAAGATTAATTTCTTCTGGAATATATTGATGAATCGTTTCTTCACATGACTTAATCTTTTTCATCAATTGCTGATTAATCTCACGAAGCGTTTATTTATCAAGACAAATCCCATTTCGCTCCATACGATATAAAACAGATGCAAGAGGGAGATCAATCTCTTGATATAACTTTTTACGTTTTTCATCCTCTTTCAAAATCTTTTCAAGTTGTTCAAAAAGCATCCAATTCGCATACGCTTCGAATCCAACCTGATCGAGATCTTCTTGGAAAAGAGGCGATGGCGGGAGATGAAAATGTTTGACGAGTTTTTTCCAATCTCCTTCTCCGAGAAGATCATAACCAAGTGTTTGGATATCTTGGCAATCAAAATCATCCCGTTTTAAAACATGAAAAACAGCTTTGGTATCGTACACAATTTTATCAATACTTTTTTCTGAAAAAAGTACTTCCATTTGGTTAAAAAAAGAAGGACGTGAGGAAAATAAATCACCATCTTTTTGTGGAAAGTCAAAATACACACACCCTAAGCTTGGTGTATAAAAAGCACATCCCTTTTCTCCGAGACTCATTGCGATTCGTTTTTCTTTTTTAAACTTTTCAGAAAAAATTCCTGCTTCAATAGATGTTTCAACACGACGTGTGCCAGAATATTTTGACTCACGCTTTGATCCGCCGTTTAAAGAATCTAAACGTGGTGCAAGTTGCCTAAATTCCATTTTCTCAAAAAAACGTCGCAACTTTTCAAGGTCAATTTGAGCCTCTTGAATTGAATCAAGCTCAGGAAGATTCGGAACATACTCATCAAGCTTTACAAGTCTCTTAGAAAGAAAAGCCATTTCACGGTCATCAAGAAGTTTTTTCTGAAGCCCAGCTGGATTAACTTTTTGAATGTTAGCATAAATACCTTCAAGTGTTTCATGTTCCTGAAGCAATTTGGATGCTGTCTTAGGTCCGATCCCTTTAATCCCAGGAACATTATCTGACGCATCCCCCATCATCGCTTGAAGATCAACAACTTGGTTCGGACGAATTCCAAACCTCTCCATCACATCTGAAGAATGTATTTCTTTATCTTTCATGGCATCATACATATAAACCGTATGATTCACGAGTTGCATCAAATCCTTATCTGAAGAAACAATCTCAACAGCATGACCTTTTTCGTGCGCTTCACGTGCATAAGATGCAATCACGTCATCTGCTTCAAACCCTTTCATGGCAATAGAAGGGAGAGAAAAAGCTTCAACAGCCTCTTTAATAAGATCAAACTGCGGTTTAAGTTCTTCAGGTGTTTCAATACGATTTGCTTTGTAGGCTGAATAAAGATCATTACGAAATGTCTGGCTTCCACTATCTGCAACAATTGCATAACGTCCATGTTTCCGTTTTGAAATTAAGCGCAAAAGCATAGAACAAAAACCAAAAACAGCATTTGTTGGCGTGCCATCCGATCGAAACATTGGCGGAATACCATAAAAAGCACGGAAAATAAAACTTGATCCGTCAATAAGAAAAAATTTTTCCATTCATAGGGCGCGCAGATATTTAAATATCCTTACGCTTTTCCTTTCATTGTTTTAAATTAAAATCGTTAATTTAAATATCTATAGATCCTGACCTTTACACACAATCGGATCCGTATCAAATGTATAAGCACCATCTGTTGCAAAATCAACACCAAAACCAATAATGCCACCAAATAATATGTTGGCTAAGATCCACTTATTAATCCGACGCTCAAGCTTTGTTTCAAAAACTTTTCCATCTGGAAAAGAGAAACGAATTTTATGATCTTTGTCTGTTTCAAAAGTAATCAATTGAGGCGTCATTCCTTGAAACTTAGAATCGACTTCAATTCGTGCAACACCACGCGCACTCTCAACCGAAACCTTCTCATCTGTTCCAGATATAATCGTAGCACATCCAGCGAAAAGTAAAACAATCAAACCTAAAAATATGTTTTTCATTTTGTTTATCCTTGTGGGTATTGACGTGTAGGGTAAGTTGCATCATCAGGACGCTCAAGCGATCCTTTCAAACCACATCCCCACAGTCCAAGAAGAAGTAAAAAAACAATTGAAACTCTCATTAGAATCGAATTCCTAAAGAAAGACGGATCACAGGAAGCATGTCCACTGCCATCAAATCTCCTTCAATATTTTGAATTTCTTTATTGATATCTGCTTGATCAACAACATCTGAAACATCTGTTCCACCATTAACGGTTCCACGATAATCAATCGAAATTTCAGGAGATCCTGTAAACATAACACCCGCATCTAACCCAAGTGTGATCCCGGCACCAAGGGTCGCACTCAAACCAAGACCCAAGTAAGGTGAAATATCATTTTGCCAATTCACAGCACCACGCACTAAAAGATCATTTACAGTCACTGTGTTATCCCCAATTGTTAGTGTCGTTCCCGCCAATGGTGAAGCGGTTGTTGAAACAAGGTAATCTGTATAATAAGCCCCTGCACTCAAGTGAAAAACACTTTTGCGTTTAAACGGATAGAAATCAAAAACAACACCTGCTGCATCACTTTCTAAACCAAGTTTATAATCAATATCATCCAACGTAATTGTTGTATCTTTTCCCAAAACAATATCTTGAGCTGTTTCACCAAAATGTTCATACATGCCACGCACTTCAAGACGAGAGAGCCAAAAATTTGTTGAATTAAATCCATATTTATAATATCCACCAAATCCAAATGGACTTGCTGAACCCCCAAGGTAATGATCTCCTGACTCAGCAAACGCAAAACAAGGGAGAAGAAGGAAGAGTGCAAATATTTTTTTCATGATAAATCCTTTTTATTCTTAAAGATAATCAACAGTATTGTACATATTGATATCTCTTTCAAGGATTTATTTGAAATTGATTTGAAAGTTGACTTCACTTTTTTTAGAGAGTAAAGTTGCCTCACTTTGTCATAAAATAAAAGGATCTCTCTCATGCGAGAAATGATTATCATTGGTGGCGGAATAGCAGGCATGTCTGCGGGAATTTATGCCGCACGATCAGCACTTAATCCCCTTATTCTGATAGGCCCGATTCAAGGTGGCGCCCTCACTCAATCTCACGAAATTGAAAACTACCCTGGATTTGTTGATTCGATTCCATGTTTTCAACTCACAGATACAATTGAAAAACAAGCCCGTCGTTTAGGCACTGAATTTCAGCAAGAAACAGTTAAAAATATTGAAAAGATTTCAGGAGGCTATAAAATAAATACTCTCTCTGGGAAATCCCTTGAAGCAAAAACAATCATTCTTGCAACCGGTACGAAACCGCGTAATCTTGATGTCCCAGGAATGAAGGATTTTTATGGTAAAGGTGTTTCTTCTTGTGCGGTATGCGATGGTTTCTTTTACAAAGGAAAAAAAGTTGCCGTTATCGGCGGAGGCAACACAGCACTCTACGAAGCACTCTACCTTGCAAAAATTTGTGAGAAGGTCACAATCGTTCACCGCGGAGCAGAACTCACTGCCGAAAAAATCACACAAGAACTTGTAAAAAAAGTCAAAAATATCGAAATAATTTATGAGAGTGAACTTTATGCGCTACATGGAGAGAATGTCCTCACAAAAGCAGAAATTCGACACAATCAAACACAAAAAAAACAGTTTCTTGATGTAGACGGCTTATTTGTTGCAATTGGCGTTCTCCCAAACACTGACTTTCTTAAAGGATTTATTGACCTTAATCCTTGGGGGTATGTCGAAACAACAGGAAAAAGCACCGCAACGAATCACCCAGGTATTTTTGTTGCAGGCGATATGATTGCAGATGTTTTTCAACAAGTTGTCATCGCTGCAGGAAGTGGCGCAACAGCAGCTCTTGAAGCAGAACACTATCTTCATAACATGTAAAAAATACCGCGGAAAAAACTTAATAACAGTAAAGAAATAAAAATTAAAAGAGCGTAAGTAAAATGACACCCTAATGTGTCATCCTGAGCGAAACGCAGTGAAGTCAAAGGATTTCCTTAGACTTGCCAGAGACTCTCATGAGATCTCTCATCGCTTTGCTCTGTCGAGATGACATTGGTGGCGTTTTACAGTTTTGGATGAGACGGAACAAGATCACCAAAAGACGCCTTTTTAATAAAGGAGAAAAAAATGCCAACCAAAAAACTATACGCCGAATCGCTTATCATGCATGAGTCAGGAAAAGCAGGAAAGTTTGAAATTTGTCTTACGAAACCGTTGGAATCTCAAAAAGATCTTGCTCTTGCTTATTCACCAGGAGTAGCAGAACCTTGTCGTAAAATCGCACAAGACCCTCAAAATGCCTACCGTTTTACAATGAAAGGAAATCTTGTTGCCGTTATTAGTAATGGAACAGCGATTCTTGGTCTCGGAGATCTTGGAGCGCTTGCTTCAAAACCTGTTATGGAAGGGAAAGCTGTTCTCTTTAAAAAATTTGGCGAAGTGAATGCTATTGACCTCGAAGTTAATACAAGAGATGTTGATGAATTTGTGAATGCAGTTAAATTTCTCGAACCAACATTTGGCGGAATCAATCTTGAAGATATTAAAGCGCCAGAATGTTTTGAAATTGAAAAACGCCTCCAAAAAATAATGAATATCCCTGTCTTTCACGATGACCAACATGGCACCGCCATTGTGACATCGGCAGGCCTTTTGAATGCACTTGAAGTCGCAAATAAAAAGATAGAAGACATCAAAATTGTCGTTAACGGGGCTGGAGCAGCGGCACTCGCCTGTATCAACCTCATTCAAAAAGTTGGAGTCAAAAAAGAAAACACACTGATTTGTGACTCAAAAGGCATCATTTATAAAGGACGCACAGAAGGCATAAATATCTATAAAGAAAGATATGCAATCGAAACTTCTGCACGCACATTAGCTGATGCAGTGAAGAATGCAGATGTTTTTCTCGGACTTTCCAAAAGTAATGTACTCACAGCGGAAATGCTGAAATCAATGGCACCAAACCCTATTATTTTTGCCTGTGCAAACCCAGAACCAGAAATTTCCCCTGAACTTGCGCATCAAACACGAGACGATGTGATTATGGCAACAGGACGATCCGACTACCCAAATCAAGTCAACAATGTCCTTTGTTTTCCATATTTGTTTAGAGGCGCACTTAATGTCCGCGCTTCTGAAATTAATGATGAAATGAAGATTGCGGCTGTTTATGCGCTCGCAAACCTTGCAAAAGAGCCTGTCTATGAAGAACTCAAAGAAAAATATAACATCAAAGACCTTGCGTTTGGACGAGAATATATTTTGCCAAAGGCACTTGATAACCGCCTCATAGATCGAATCGGGAAAGCCGTCTCAAAAGCAGCGATTGACAGTGGTGTTGCAAAAATTTGTAAATTTTAAAAACGATTTGCAACTTTATTCTTTGAGTGTTAGATTTTTAAAATGGATAACCAAGTCAAAAAGAAACTCTCCGAGCATTCCTTTCAAAAAGAAGCAGGAATCATCGAGACAAACGTCATTGAGAAAGGCCTCAATGAAGACGTGATTCGTTTTATTTCAGCACAAAAAAATGAACCGCAAGAAATTCTAGATCTTCGTTTAAAAGCATACAAACATTGGCTTACTCTCACAGAACCTCATTGGGCTAATTTTCACTACGATCCGATTGACTATCAGAGTTTTTCTTACTATGCGTCTCCAAAAAACATGGCAGGAGACCCAAAAACACTTGATGATGTTGACCCTAAAATTCTTGAAATTTATAAACGCCTTGGTGTGCCTCTTGAAGAACAAAAAATGCTCGCTGGAGTCGCAGTCGATGCCGTCGTAGACAGCCAATCCGTCGCAACAACTTATCGTGCAGAACTTGAAAAATACGGCATTATTTTCTGTTCTTTTTCCGAAGCGATTACCTCTCACCTTGATATGGTTCTTAAATATATGGGCTCCGTTGTGCCGATGACAGATAATTACTATGCCGCACTGAATAACGCTGTCTTTTCAGATGGCACCTTTGTCTATATCCCAAAGGGCGTGAAATGCCCCATAGATCTTTCAACTTATTTCCGTCTTAACACAAAAGCCATCGGACAGTTTGAACGCACCCTCATTATTGCTGAAGAAGGGTCTGAGCTTTCTTACTTAGAAGGATGTTCTGCGCCACAATACGATGAGAATCAACTCCACGCCGCCATTGTTGAAATCGTCGCCAAACCCAAATCAAAAGTTTTTTACTCAACCGTCCAAAACTGGTTTAGCGGTGATGAAAATGGCAAAGGCGGAATCTACAACTTCGTCACCAAACGTGCGCGCGTTGAAGAAAAAGCCTTTATGCGATGGACTCAACTCGAAGTTGGCGCGCGCTACACATGGAAATACCCAAGCTGTCTCCTCATCGGAGATGAAGCAAAGGGTGAATTCTTTTCCGTCGCAATGACAAACCACAAACAAGATTCGGATACAGGAACAAAAATGATTCATATCGGGAAAAACACAACATCCCGAAT
>JAFGXE010000109.1 GCA_016936785.1 Alphaproteobacteria bacterium | reverse complement strand
GCTGATTCAGAAGATGCTTATCTTGAAATTCATGCCGGTGCGGGAGGAACAGAATCCTGTGATTGGGCAGAAATGCTTCAGCGCATGTATCTTCGCTATGGCGAACGCAAAGGTTTTAAAGTCTCTGTGCTTGAAGAACAGGCTGGAGAAGAAGCGGGTATTAAATCTGCGACACTTCTGATTCAAGGAGACAATGCTTATGGCTGGTTAAAACATGAAAGCGGTGTGCATCGTCTTGTGCGAATCTCACCTTTTGATTCAAATGCCAAACGCCATACAAGTTTTGCCTCTGTTTGGGTGTATCCTGACGTCGACAAAGATATTGAAATTGATCTAAATCCAGCAGATTGTCGGATTGACACCTATCGCGCGTCAGGTGCTGGCGGTCAACATGTCAACACAACAGACTCAGCTGTCCGCATTACGCATATTCCCACAGGTATTGTTGCTCAGTGTCAAATGGAACGCTCACAGCACCGAAATAAAGAAGTGGCGTTTCAGATGCTCAAAAGTCGTCTCTATGAACTTGAGCTCCGTAAAAAACAAGCGGAGAAAGATGCCTCAAACTCTGCGAAAACAGAAATTGGCTGGGGAAATCAAATTCGATCCTATGTTTTACACCCCTACCAAATGGTCAAAGACCTTCGCACTCAAACCGAAAGCTCAAATCCAAGAGCTGTCCTTGATGGTGAAATCGATTCTTTTTTGAATGCCTTGTTATTAAAAAAGGATTAAATTATTACCAGAGATTCTTTTTGTCTGTGCTTAAAGAATTGTTTATTTAAGTGTGCGTTCCATTTCTTGAATTTGGCGAAGTTGACGTTCAAGATCTTCTCGTTCAGAATTTGTATATCCCACATCTAAATCTTTTTCTTTAAAGACTTCTTCCTGACGTATCCCAGGTTTCAATAAATTCTGGTAGGTCTTTTCATTTAGTTTCGGATCCGTCGCAAATTTATTATCTTCTTTCAACACATCTAATCCGCTTGGAATAAAGAGTGCATCCAATAATACCGCCCCTTGTCTCAAAATTGGACGCGAACGCGCAGTGATAAACCAGTTTGGCCGTTCAGTTTCTTGTGGAATGAGCCACAGAATAAATAAATATACAGCACTTGTCACTAACACACCGCGCACAAGCCCAAAAACAAAACCGAGTGCTTGATCTGCAGATTTAAAATCTGTCGCATGCAGTTTATTTGAAATCTTTTTTACAATGAATGAGGCAATAAAAATACTGATTACAAAAATAATCACATACGCAATAATTGATCCAACCGACTCAGAGGTGCCAAACGCTTCTGCCATGTGAGGCGCCAGCATTTGAGCCCCTATTTTTGTAAAAAGCGCCGCTAATACCCATGTCCCAATCGCGAGAATTTCCCGAACGAACCCGCGTGAATACGCTAAAAAGGCAGAAATCGCCAGTGCCAAAAAGAGTAAAATATCCATACCTGTCATTAACATGAAAAGAAGTATATCATATTTGATAAGATGTGTCGATATTGAAATTTAAAAACGACTCGTATTAAGATGGATCTCTCTTTTGTTTCACTTCGCCAAAATATTCTTGAAGATTTCAGCTGGAATCGTTCCGCCATAAACTTTTTTCATCGGCATATTTGAATCATTCCCCACCCAAACACCACAAATATTTTGATCTGTGAAACCCACAAACCACGCATCGCGACTATCTTGAGATGTTCCGGTTTTTCCGCCACGCGCTTCTGGGAAATTGGCTTTTTTTGCTGTTCCCCAAGAGAGAGGCGCCTTAAAAATTTCTGTCATCATTGAGAGATAGGGGTCTACAATTACTTGCGGT
Organism: Alphaproteobacteria bacterium; assembly: GCA_016936785.1. Classification (GTDB taxonomy): domain Bacteria; phylum Pseudomonadota; class Alphaproteobacteria; order Rs-D84; family NBLK01; genus JAFGXE01. The sequence continues at coordinate 2,089 of JAFGXE010000109.1, read as the reverse complement.
CGTTGGTCTTTTAAACGTTGATAAAGAAGATCTCCTGATTCGTTATGCACCTCAAGAATGGCATGAGGCATAATTCCATATCCACCATTCGCGAACGGTGTATAACTTGATGTGAGCTCGAGTAAAGACAATTCAGATGATCCGAGAACAATACTCATATCAAAACGCAAATCACTTGTAATCCCAAGACGTTTTGCCGTATGAATAATTTTTCTCAAACCGATTTGTTGCGCGATTTGAACAGGAATACTATTTAAAGAATGTGCAAATGCGGTTCGCAAAGAGACTTGCCCCATATAGTGATTATTAAAATTCGCCGGGTGCCATTTGCCAATTGAAATTTGTTGATCAATGAACTGACTGTCCAACGTAAGCCCACTTTCTAACCCAGCGAGATAGACGAATGGTTTAAAAGAGGATCCCGGTTGACGCCGTGCATCCGTTGCACGATTAAATTGACTCTGCCCATAGTCTTTTCCACCAACTAAAGCTTGAACACCCCCATTAAAATCTAAAATAACGACTGCCCCTTGAGACACATCTTTGTCTTGATTTTCTTCAAGACTTTCTCGCAAGACTTTTTCAGCCTGTTTTTGTTGATCAAGGTTAAGCGTTGTCCGAACAATAATATCTTCACGAATTTCACCGAGATGCGATCTTAATTCACGAATAACAAAGTCTGTAAAATAACGCAGGCTTTTTTCCTTTTGCGGTTTAGAAATTTTGAGCGAATCAAGTGCAACGGCATATTGTTCACCATCTATATATTTTTGATCATACATATTTTTGAGAATTAGGCGTGCGCGTTGTTCCGACGCTTCTGGATACCGAAAAGGATGGTATTTAGAAGGCGCTTTCATCATCCCTGCAATAATTGCAGACTCTGCAATTGTAAGATCTCTCGCACGTTTCCCAAAAATTTCTAATGACGCGGCATTGATTCCATATTTTCCCGAAACAAGGGACACCCGATTCAGATACATCGAGAGAATTTGTTCTTTCGTAAATTTTGCCTCTAACCAAAGGGCAACCATTAACTCTTGCAACTTTCGGCGCATGGATCTCTCTGGAGAAAGAAATGTGTTTTTTGCAACTTGTTGCGTCAGCGTTGACCCTCCTTGACGTATCCCTGCTGAGAAAAGATTCGTCACAAAGGCCCGCATGAGACCAATTGGATCAATTCCAAAATGATAAAAGAATCGCCTATCTTCCGTTGCCACAATTGCCTGCCAAACATAATCTGGTAGCTCTTTCATTTCTACCGGCAACCCATAAATATCATTCATTGTTTTAATCAACTGACCCGATTGGTCTTGAATAACGATTGAGGCTTTGCGTTCTTTTTGGAGAGTCGTGTCTAATCGTGGCATTTGTAAAAATAATATAAAAAGCAAAAGAGACATCCCTGCTGTGCCCCAAATTCCTAACACAACAACCCACCTCAGATATTTCCCCCAACGTGATTTTGATCGATTCCGCCAAGGCGTTTTTTTAAGATGTTTTATTCCACACCGATACCGTTGCAGGCCTTCTTCGTTTAAAAGCTTTCTAAGATTTTCATCCATTCTTGACCAACACTTCGCGCTTCCCTTGTGCGTTTGGTGCAGAAATAACCCCTCGCTCCTCCATCAGTTCCACAAGTGTTGCTGCACGATTATAGCCAATACGAAGTTGCCGTTGAACAAAACTTGTTGAGGCACGATTATATTGCACGACAACCTGAACAGCTTGTCCATAAAGCTCTTCATCCTTCGCCTCTTGATTCCCTCCGAGAGCTTGATCCAAAACAGATTTTTTCTGACCTGTTTCTTCTTGTCCCACCTCATGAACGTAGTTCGGTTTACCTTGTCCCCTCAAAAACTTTGCAACGGCTTGTGCTTCACGTTCTGTCGCAAATGGCGCATGAACACGGACTGGATTACGTCCTGCCGCCATGTAAAGCATATCACCATGGTCGAGAAGCTGTTCCGCACCTTGACGCTCAAGGATTGTTCGTGAGTCGATTTTTGAAGAAACTTGGAAACTAATACGTGGTGGGAAATTCGCTTTAATCACCCCTGTAATCACATTGACCGATGGACGTTGTGTT
>JAFGXE010000108.1 GCA_016936785.1 Alphaproteobacteria bacterium | reverse complement strand
TTCTTCAACTTTATGAATATCATTTATCTGAAAACGTCCGACTTTTAGAGGTGTTTGGACTTCATATAATTTGTCTTCAGGGATACCTTCTTCAAGAGCAATCGCCATATTGAAAAGTTTAAAGACAGACCCTGGCTCATAAACACCGCTCGTAAGTTTATTAAAGCGATTTCCCACAGGATATTTTCCAAGCTCGTTTGGATCAAAATCTGGCAAAGAAACAAATGACAGAATTTCCCCCGTATCCGTTTTCATTAAAATTGCACCACCCCCTTTGGCTTGATATTTTTTGACACCTGCCTCAAGAACAGTATGAATAATTTCTTGAAAACGGAGATCGCACGCCAGCTTAAATGGTGTATTTGGATCCTCTCTAATTTCAGAATCCAATCCATATTCCAGTCCTTTTAGCCCTTTGTTATCGGTGTCTGTAAACCCGATCATGTGCGCAAATATATTTTTCTTTGGATATTTACGACGATCAATTTTTTCAAGCTCAATTTCTTCTACTCTAAGATTTTTAAGCGCACGGTATTCTTTTTCAGAAAGCGATTTCTTTAAATAAATATATTTCTTTTTTGTTTGAATTTTACTCAAAATTTCTTTGACGGATAGTCCTGTTATTTTCTCTGCAAGTTCCGTGGCAAATTGTTGCTTATTTTCGATTTTCGTCGGACGGACAGCGAGATTATAAATCGGTAAATTTGTTGCGAGCATTTCGCCTTTACGATCGATGATATCCGCACGAGAAAGAAATGAGGTTTTCCAACTCTCTTGTTTCTTATCGAAAAAAGACAAAGAAAGATTTCGGGGCGCAGACAAACTTAAAAGCTTTAAAACAATTAAACAAAATACAACAAATACGATACGGTTGAGCCATCGTATTCGTCTATGGAAGACTTTGTTTTCCTCCTCGGATGTTTTTTTAAAACGTGCCCTGAGGTGATCCGTCAAATCCTCCCCTAAAGAGAAAGACTGCCACTTCATTCTTTTTCTCCCGCAAGACTTGTGTAATTAGGGAAAAGCTCTTTCTGTAGCTTTTGGAGATTTTCGGAACTTGTTAAAGCACTATAATGTTCTTTTAAAATCTGATTTTCATCATAGTTTTTTTCAGTTTTCTTTTGAATTTCTTGTATTTGATCTTTTTCTTCTCGAATTGAAAATTGTAAGAAAAACAGGCCAAAAAGAAGAATAAACACTCCCCCATAAAGCCCATAAAGCGTTTTCTTTTGAATCATTTTCTCAATCTCCTTGTATCCTGAATAGAATAACATGTTTTTCTTACTCTGAAAAGAGATTTATTCCTTTGTTGATTGACTTGACAAATCCACAATTCTTCTTTAGAGTTTCCTTCAAATACACAACAAAAGGATTCGTTATGACAACTCCCTACGAAAATAAAGAGCGCACGCCGTTTCAAAAAGGCATTTTGGTTGCAATTGCTGTTATTCTTATCGGCTTAATTGTTTATGGTATTCGTAGTTGCTCTTCAAGTGAAGATGTTGCTTCCGTTCAAAAACCTGAATTCGATACAGTTCAGATTGAAAAAGGTAAGGGAATTATCACAGGGCGCGCGGGCAAAGAAACAGAAGTCCATATCGTTTCTGGCGACAAAGAAATCGGTATTGAGAAAACAGATACACGCGGTGAATTTGTTTTTCTTCCTGAAAAAGATTTCACAGCTGGCGTTTATGAAATTTCACTCTTTGTTATTGATACAGATGGAAACAAACTTGTGAGCGACAAAAAAGCAATTCTTACTGTTCCTTCAGATAACTCAGATGCTGTTGCTGTTCTCATTGGCAAAAAAGAAACAAAACTTATTCAGTCTCCAAAACGTGAAAAAGGCGCTGGCGCTGTTGGTGTGAGTCTCGTTGAATATGACTTAAAAGAAAAATTTAGTCTCATGGGATACGGCCAAACAGACCATAAAGTCCGCCTTTATATCAACAACACTTTCCTCGCAGAAACAAACGTTGATGACAAAGGTTGGTGGCAATGGAAAGGTGAGAAAAAACTTATTCAAGACCGTGCTTACACGCTTCGTGTCGATATGATTAATAGTGAAGGCAAAGTCGTCGCACGTGTTGAAAACAAATTCTCTACAGAAGCTTATGAAGGTGAGCCAAACCTCTATGTTGTGAAAAAAGGAGATTGCCTCTGGCGGATTGCGAAACGTGAATACGGACGTGGCATTGATTATGTGCTGATCTTTAAAGCAAATAAATCACAAATCCGTAACCCAGATTTAATTTACCCAAATCAAATTTTCAAAGTCCCAGAAAAGAAATAGTCCTCTCTGATATAAAAATTAAACACCCATACTATGTGGGTGTTTTTTTGTACCCCTCCGCCGATCTGTCATTTCGAAAGGCTTTAGCCTGAGAAATCTCCCTCCAACATCCGTGAACTTTCTTTTTTTTGACTCTCTGCCAAACATTATGAGATCTCTCGTCGAACATAAATGTTCTCTGTCGAGATGACATCTTCTTTTCGTCATCCCGACGTAGGTCGGGATCTCGATTTCATCCGTTATCATCCTCAAAACCACTTCCCGAGTGTGTCGCAGGAGGTTTTGGGGATCCAGTTTATAAAAACTAATCTATAATAATCAACGACTTAAAAAAATAAATCAAAAAAAAATATTTAATTTATTGAAAATAAAACTTGACTTTATAAATAGTGGGGGATAAGCTGAGAGGAGTTATTAATCATTAAATATATTATATCATGAAAAAGATTTTTTTAATTTTCGTTTTTTTTGTTGGGTGTGCATCAGCAAGCATGTCACAAACATTGACACGACAGGACAGCATCCACATGAAATTGTTTGAGTTGATGAAACAAAAAGAATTAGGCTCCGCGCCCGATACTTTGTTTGGCTATAGAATTACAATCCTCAAACGAGAGACATATGGCTCAGACAGCGCAATCATAATAACAGCAGAAAATAAGCTTAAAGAACTTTTTATCTGTTATGAGGGAAATGAAGTTTGGTATCACAGATCCATTGAACGTGAAGACCTGATGCTAAAATCGTATTATAATAACTATACTTACTATCTTCCAAACCTTTTTCTAAAAACACACGGATATGACTTTGACGACAAAGTCTATACGCGTCGAGAAGGCGCCCCGCCAATTAACGAAGAAGACATAAAAGAAAAATGCATTCGATTTTTGAAGATTACTGGGGAAACCCAGTTAATTAAAGAAATTAAGTAGTTTCTAAAACAAAAAAGGTTGCCTCACGGCAACCTTTTTTGTTCATTCATGAAAAGTTATTTCTTCTTTTTCACTTTAAATCCAGCTTCGGAAATAGAAAGTTTAATTTTTCCACGTTTATCTTTCCCCATATATTTCACTTTGACTTTATCGCCAACAGAGAGAAAATCTTCAACGTTCTCGACACGATCGCCTGTGATTTCTGAGATATGCACAAGGCCGTCTTGTTTTCCGAAGAAACGCACAAACGCGCCAAAAGACTGAATGTTTACAACTTCACCGTCATAAATCATACCTTCCTCTGCTTCTGCATAACACGCTTCAATAAGAGCAATCGCTTTCTCAACAATTTCACTGCTTTCACCTGAAACAGTTGCCACGCCATCATCATCGATATTAATAACAGCTTGAGACTCTTCTGTGATTGATCGAATCATTGATCCACCAGACCCAATCACTTCACGGATTTTGTCTTTTGG
>JAFGXE010000107.1 GCA_016936785.1 Alphaproteobacteria bacterium | reverse complement strand
GTGTGGGCATATCAAGAATTGCGAGAGATGCAAAAATCATACTCAAAGAAAGTCCTGTGCGTATACCACGAGTAGAAAGAAGTCCTGTGCGTATGATGCTGATATAGATTCCGAGTGCGCTCGAAATAAGAATCGTAAGAATACTTGCAGCGTGGATATTGGAGAGGTAAAAGCTTCCTGCTAAGCCGAGTATGAAAAGTGTCAATGCTGTCCATAATATCGGGTGGAATGGCTTTTTTGAATCTTTTAAAAAAAGAAAGTTGAGTCCTATTAGTCCAACAAAAAAGCAAAGGTATGTTAATGATTGAATCATTTCTTAGACTCTTTTTTTGAGAATTTAAGGATGAGGCGTCCTGTCATAAAGAAGAAAAGAACTGCGAGCATAATTTTTGAAACAAATCCAGAAAAGAGCGTTTCTCCTTCAAATATACTACTGAGTGAAAGACTTGCGAAAACAACAAAGAGTCCCCACTCAATCCATCGATCGGTTTCAAATTGTTTTAAATATTTTTTAGAACAAATCGTGAGGATAGATACAGCAATAAAAACGACGAAACTTTGTGTCAAAGAATGTGTTAAAACTGGGTATGTTGAGTTGAAGATTTCGTTTTCCATCTTGTAAATCTTTTGTTTCATCTATAGTGTGAATGTCAGGATTATAGCAAAATGATTATGATATGACAAGAAAAACCTATGCTCTTTTTGAAAAACATTTAAACTTCTATGATGATTTTCCACGGCTGAGGCCTGCGCTTGATTCCATGCTTCTTGGACAGCTTTTGCCTTCAGATTTTACAGGGGATGTTCTTGAGATGGGTTCTGGTGTCGGTGTGCCGGCAATTATGACAGGCTATCGATGTTTAGGTGTTTGTGTGACTGGGCTTGAAATTCAAGAATCTCTTTTTAAAACAGCGCAAGAAAACGCAAGTTTGAATCATCTTGAACATCGTGTTTTTTTTGAAAATGGTGACGTTCAGAATCCTCCGGATTCAATTAAAAAGCAAGAATTTGATGCTGTGTTAACAAACCCACCGTTTCTTCATGGATGTTCTTCTGAAGAAGAGCGAGATATTGCACATCATGTGAAGATTCCCCTGCGGAATTGGGTTGCCCTCTGTGCGAAGCGACTTAAATTGAGTGGTTTTCTTGGCATTGTTTTTCCAACAGAAAGTTTAACAGATGTTTTGTGTGCTTTGGAGAAGTCAAAGATGGGAAAGATCCAAATCTACCCCCTTATTCAGACATCGAAACGCCTTGTTATTACTGCACAAAAAGGGTCGAATTCCCCATTAAAATTACACGATAAAGTCGAGGTTTTCTAATGTTCCTCTACTTGCGCGAATGTTCACGGTAATGATAATAAGTAGATCCTCCGGGTTTCTGTTTGCAAGCCAATGGCTTGTATTGACTGTGATTTTTGTCACGAGGTGATCGTCATCTAGTAGTGTATAAATACGTTGCCCTCTTTGAGCATCTTCTGGAACTTCATGGATATCTTGTGGGCGTCGGAGGGCATCAAGAAGTGTTTTCATTCGATTATCAATATCAGCGCGTGGTGTGCCCAGGAGCTCAGGGTGAAGAATCTGCACCTCAAGTTCTGCAAGGAGGTTGAGTTCAGGAGAAATAATAGGAACAAATTCAATTCCACTGACGGTTCGAACAATTGTTTTTTTGTTGTCTTTTTCCGAGTGGATATAGTTTTGGAGTTTTGAGTAAGGCGGGATTTCTGTCAGCCGTTTCAACTGACAATCTAGTTTCATTCGAATATCATGAATATGATGAGCGCGTCTTTTAGGATGAATTTTGACTTCGCCTTTGTAGATTAATTTGAATTTCATAGAATTTCCTTTTTTTAAGGGGTTCTTTTAGGTTATGCGCTTCATGCGTCCTAAATTTTGCTACTCCATGGGGATGTCCAGTACATTTATTTAGTTTCGTTGTCTGCAAATATTATTTTGCTCAAATTCTTCAATAGGATACCAAATTTCTGAGGGAGTTTAAAGTAAATCTTGAAATTTGGTGAAAATCTCTTTAACCTGATTAAAGAAAGAGAGGTTTTCTATGAAATATTTATTTTTATCTTTTCTATTGTTTGGGTTTTCAGCTCAAGCATCGGTTGATCCAGCCCTTGTATCACGCGCAGAAAAGTATTTGAATGCGGTTCAGAATCTCAAAGGATCTTTTTCGCAGACGTCATCAAATGGTGCAACGGATTCGGGAGTTTTCTATTTATCACGTCCGGGAAAAATGCGTTTGGATTATCAGTCACCAATGAGTGTTGTGTCTGATGGAAAGCGTTTAATTTATCATGATAAAAAACTTGATCAGATTACGCATATTGGTCTTGATTCGATTCCAGCTGGGATTTTGTTCCGTCCTCAGATTTCTTTGAGTGGGAAAGATGTTAAAGTCATGAAAACAGAAAGCAAAGATGGATTTGTTGAGATTACCGTTGCGATGCAAGATGATCCTGGTTTGGGATCTTTGAAAATGTATTTTAAAGCTGATTCTTTTCTGTTGCGTGGATGGCAGGTGAAGGATGCAAGTGGTCTTGTGACTCGCATTACGTTGAATGAATTGCAAGAAGTCGGTGCGTTGAAAAAAAGCCTGTTCCAAATCGATCGTCATAAAACATATTCTACTGAAGGTGTCAAAGAATCGAATGGGTTCTATTGATATCATTTAGTTTTAACTCGCAAAGAGCGTCTTCAGTATGAAGGCGCTCCTTTTTGTTAATTTCCAAGGAACTTTAGCCAAGGAGTATGGGGTATTGTGTATTTAATAGCTTGAAGAATTTTGCAAGATTCGTTATTTTCACATTTAAGGCATTCTTTAAATGAAAAAAGTTTTTTCTTTTGAAACTGAAGGACTTTTTCTTCTGAGTTTTCAACTAATCTATTGTTTTCAAAGTATCCATATTTCAGAATAACTTTTACATCACGTTTTTGTTTTGAAAAGTCGTAAGCAAAGACATTGTGAGTTTTATTATTAAGCACATAAACTCCCTCTTTTATCTTTTCCCCGGTCGGAATACATATTTCTATTGGTATGTTTTCGAGTCTGACATAAATAAGATAACGGGAATGAATATTTTCCTGGAGATTTGTTAGTTGCATTTGTGTGAGTAAAGGAAGGACTGTTTGTTTTTGTTCTTCTTTTAAAGAAATAGGATAAGAACTGCACAATCCAGATATATTTTGGACAGTCACAAGAAGGTCTTGGCTGTCTGTTTTGATTTGAACGAGAGACGGAACGGTCTTGTATGTAATTTCGTTATTTTCTAGACGGACTCCTTTCGGTATTGTACTGAGGTCTTTTTCTGTTTGGAGAAGAAGCGATCCTGACTCTGATGTTTGAATTTTAAGCTTGCCATTTTCATACGATGCAGAAAGATAAGAGAGGTGGTCCCAGTTTTTCGGACAGTATGTTAAGCTACTAATTTAGATCAAAAAGCTCTCTCAATAGCTTGATCGATTGAATTTTCATATACTTCTATTTGATCAACTCGAGACTGAGCTGTCTCTACGCGATAGAGTTGTTTTTCAAAATACTCTCTTACTTCTTTTTCTCTATAAAAAACACGATTTGTTTCTTTGTTTTTATAATACGGAAGCGCATATCCTTTCTTTCTCCACTTTAAGAGTGTTTTAGGGCTTATGTGCAGAATTTCTGCTGTTTCTTGTGTTGAAATATAGTCATTCATCATTTTTACTCCTTTAGCTATAGAAGTATTTATAAAAAAAGTTGTAAAAATGATTGAAAAATATATCTTCAAGTAAATGAGACGAACTCTCAAATAGAAATTATAATTAAGAGCAATAGCTACCAAAAAGCTACTAAATAAAAATAGATTAAATTTACGGAGAGATTAGGGTTTTGTAAGCCCTTGAAAAGCAAGGATAAAATGGCTCGGGTGGCAGGACTCGAACCTGCGACAAGCTGATTAACAGTCAGCTGCTCTACCAACTGAGCTACACCCGAATATTGTGAAAGAAATATTACTGATTTGTTTTCAAAAATCAAGTCCTAAAGTCTGAGAGGCATTAAGACATAAATAAAGTGATCATTATCCTTTTCTTTCATAATCACAGGAGATGTTCCATCACTAAACAAAAGATGAATTTCATCCGTTTCGATTTGATATGTCATATCCAAAATTTGCTTGTATCGGAAGACCGCTTCGAGCTTTTCCCCTACGTAATTAGCTTCAAGTTGCTCTGTTCCGCTTCCAGCTTCTGGTGTTGAAGCAGATAAAACAAGTGTATTTTTATTCAAAGATAATTTCACTGAACGGAATTTATCCACAGAAACAGATGACACACGGTCAACCGCTTCTTTAAAGAGTGCTGTATTCACACTCAAGATTTTATCATTTCCTTTTGGAATAATCGCAGAGTAATTCGGATATTTTCCATCAATTAACTTAGATGTCATAATTGCCTGCTCAAAAGAAAAACGTGTTTTTGTCTCAGATACTTCGACAGTAATATCTTCAGATGCATCATCAATAAGCTTTCTCAACTCACCAATCACTTGCTTTGGCACAATCACACCAGGCATTCCTTTAGAACCTTCAGGAGCAGGAATGTCATACAAAGACAAACGGAAACCATCCGAAGCGGCTGCACGAAGAATCTGTTGCCCTTTCACTTCAACAGTATGAAGATAAATTCCATTGAGGTAATACCGTGTTTCTTCATTTGAAATGGCAAATTTAGTCTTGTCAATTAAAGCAACAAGATCATCCGGCGACACTTTAAATCTGAATTGCAAAGGCGCACCAGCCATCATTGGAAAATCATCAGCTGGCAAACACGGCAACGCAAAACGTGCGCGACCGGCAGAAATAATCATTTGAGAATC
>JAFGXE010000106.1 GCA_016936785.1 Alphaproteobacteria bacterium | reverse complement strand
GGCGTGAAAGTGCGTTTTGGTAAAATCATTGGGATTGGACTTACCGAAGGGCTTCATTTTAAAGTTCCTTTTATTGATCGCGTAATAAAGATGAATGTGAAGACACAGAAGATTCAATCAACTATGGATATTTATACGAAAGATATTCAACAAGCACGTTTAACGTTCTCAATTAATTATAATCTTCACAAAAATAAATCACATAATATGTATTTAAATGTCGGACAAAATTGGGAAGACGTTTTACTTCAACCGCTCATTATGAAAGTTTCAAAAGATGTGATTGGGAAATGGGATGCTGTTGATTTGATTGAGAATCGAGATAAAGCTGGGAGACAAATTTTAAGTGAAATGCAACAGGCTGTTGAAAATATTGATATGACAGTGACGGGTTTTGCAATTGAAAACATTGATTATTCAGATGTTTTTGAAGATGCGATTGAGGCAAAAGTTGTCGCATCTCAACGTGCAAATGAAGCCGAAAATAAAACACGTCAAATTTCTGAAGAGGCAAAACAAAAGTTGATTGCAGCTCAAGCTGAAGCAAAAGCGATGACTATAAAAGCGCAAGCTTTGGCTCAAAATAAATCTCTTATCAACTATGAAGCTGTGCAAAAGTGGGATGGAAAAATGCCAACAGTTACAGGGGGAAGTATTCCATTCTTAAACCTCGATCTTAAAAAATAAAAGGAATAAATAATGAAATCAATTAAAGGGACTCAAACTGAAAAGAATCTTTTGACAGCGTTTGCAGGAGAATCTCAAGCGCGTAATCGCTATACATACTTTGCATCAGTTGCTGACAAGGAAGGATATCGTCAGATTAAAGAAGCCTTTGAAGAGACAGCCAATCAAGAAAAAGAGCATGCGAAGCGTCTCTTTAAGTTTCTTGAGGGAGGAATGGTCGAAGTGACAGCAACATTTCCAGCAGGAAAAATTGACACAACACTTGAAAATCTAAAATCTGCCTCAATGGGAGAACATGAAGAGCATTCAGAAATGTATCCGGAAATGGCAAAAGTTGCGGATGAAGAAGGGTTTCCTGAAATTGCAGAAGTGATGCGGTCAATCGCGATTGCGGAGCAATATCATGAAAGACGCTTCAAGGCTTTTATAAAGAATATCGAGCAAGGTTCTGTTTTTAAAAAGGAAAAAGAAACGGTTTGGCGATGCATGAACTGCGGATATAATCACGCAGGAACAAGTGCGCCAGATAAATGTCCTGCGTGTGATCATCCGACAAAGCATTTTGAAGTGCTTTGTACAAACTGGGAGTAATTATTTTATCTAAAAAAGAAATCCGCTTTCGGGCGGATTTTTTTCTCGCATTTTTTTCTGAGATACTTTATTGTTTGGAGATGTTCATTTAAAAAATAAAAAGGAGCGGACATGGAACTCAAAGCTGTACGTAAAATGTTTCTCAATTACTTTGAATCTAAAGGACACACATGTGTGGCCTCTGCTCCTGTTATTACTGATTCAACAGATAAAAGCCTTCTTTTTGTTAACGCGGGAATGGCGCCTTTTAAAGATGTGTTTTTGGGAAAAGAAAAACGTGATTACGTGCGTGCAACGAGTTCTCAGAAGTGCATTCGCGCTGGTGGAAAGCACAATGACCTTGAAAATGTGGGCTATACAGCACGACATCATACATTTTTTGAAATGCTTGGTAATTTCTCATTTGGGGATTATTTTAAAGAAAAAGCGATTCTATATGCGTGGGAGCTTTTAACTAAAGAGTATGGGATTAATCCGGAAAAGTTATTAGTTACTGTGTATCATACGGATGATGAAGCTTACGATATTTGGAAAAAATTAACTGGGTTTGGTGAGGATAAAATCCTTCGGATCGCGACAAAAGATAATTTCTGGGAGATGGGTAAGGTTGGGCCATGTGGTCCATGCACAGAAATCTTTTATGATCATGGTGATTCTGTTTGGGGAGGCAAGCCTGGAACAAAAGATGAAGATGGTGATCGCTATATGGAAATTTGGAATAATGTCTTTATGCAAAACTATCGTGCAGAAGATGAGTCCCTTTCTCCCTTGCCAAATCAAAACATTGATACAGGAATGGGGCTCGAACGTGTGACCTCTGTTTTGCAAGGAAAAACAGATAATTACGACATAGACATCTTCCAAAATATAATGGCACGGATAGAGGGTCTTGTTGGGCAAAAACAAACAAAAGATAATCGGGCATCATTCAAAGTTGTCGCGGATCATATTCGTTGTTTGTGCTTTATGATTGCGGATGGTGTTTTGCCTTCTAATGAAGGCCGTGGCTATGTTTTGAGACGTATTTTGCGTCGTGCAATGCGACATTCTCATATTCTTGGGGCAAAGGAGCCAATTCTTAATCAACTGATTTCTGCCATTGAAACGGAAATGGGGGATCATTATCCTGAGTTAATTAATGCGCGTGAGAGTATTGTAAAAACAATTCAATCTGAGGAAGAGAGTTTTTCTCGGACGCTGTCAACAGGGCTTAAAATTCTCGAAGAGGAAACAAAAAATCTTTCAAAAGGACAGATATTTTCTGGGAAAACTGCTTTTAAGCTTTATGATACTTATGGATTTCCAATTGATATGACAGCAGATGCGCTCCGCTCTAAAGATCTTACTTTGGATCAAAAAGAATTTGATTTAGAAATGGAAAATCAGAAAGAACGGTCGCGCGCGAATACTTCATTTGAGACAGGAACTGCAAGCGATGTGCTTTGGTTTGATCTTAAAGAAAAATTTGGGGAAACACTTTTTGTAAGGTATTCTAGTCTTAATCTTAAAAGTGACATACAAGGGATTGTTTTTGAAGGAAAAAGTATTGAAGAAGCTCCTATCAATAAGACTGTTTTTATTATCACGAAAGAGACTCCATTTTATGCAGAATCTGGCGGGCAGGCAGGAGATATTGGTTCTCTTGGCGGGTCACCTGTTCTGGATACACAAAAAATCGCAGGGGGGTTAATTTTACATCATGTGCGTGTTGAAACTTCTTTGAAAGTCGGACAGAAAGTGCAACTTACTGTGGATAATAGGCGTCGACAAGCAAACATTCGCGCACATTCATCTGCGCATTTGTTCCAGTCTGCACTTAGAGATATTATAGGTTCACACGCCGTTCAACGCGGGTCATCAGTGAAAGATGATGTGATGCGTTTTGATTTTTCTCATGCTAAAGGTCTTTCTGATGATGAAGTGCGTGCGATTGAAACTCATGTCAACCAAGCTATTTTTGACAACCGTTTAGCGAATATTTCTGAAATGCCAAAGGATGAGGCGCTTAAAAAAGGTGTGACAGCACTTTTTGGTGAAAAATATGGAGAAATTGTGCGTGTTGTTACGCTGGGAAAAGAATCTGTTGAGTTATGTGGGGGAACTCATGTGCAAAATACAGGCGAAATTGGGTTCTTTAAGATTATTTCAGAAGGTTCGCTTGCTTCAGGTGTGCGTCGTATCGAAGCGTATACAGGCCCTAAGGCACTTATTTTTGTTCAAGAAATGGAAGCGCTTCAAAAATCAATTCTTGGAAAGTTAAAAGCAGAGCCAATGAAAGTGTTAGAGCGGATTGATTCTATTCTTGATCAAAATAAACAGCTTTCACAACAGCTTGGGGCTGTTCGTAAAAAGAGTCTTGTTCAAGATTTACTTTCTGAAAAAAAGGAAATTAAAGGTATTCAACTTATTCAAAAAGTGGTGGATATTTTACCAAAAGATCTAAAAACTACTGTGTTTGGATTAGGTGAAAAGTTGGAGGAAAGCTATGTGTTAACGCTGATATCTCATGTGGATGATAAAGTTTCTTTAATTTTTTGCGTGTCTGAAAATTTAGCTGATCGTTTTCCAGCAAATGAAATGATTACGACGCTTTCTGAAAAACTTGGTGGACAAGGTGGCGGTGGAACGCTCACGGTTGCCCAAGCCGGAGGTTCGGATATTTTAGGTGCTCAAAATGTTTTTGACTTTGTGGAAAGTAAATTTACGGCATAATTTCTTTTACAAGATTAACGAGTGTTTTTAAGCCATCCCTTGGTTTTAAATTTTGATGCATTGCTTTTAGTTTTTGTGGTTGAGAAAGAAGATTTAAAATCATTTTTCGAAAATTCTCACGAGAAAATTCTTTTTCTAGAATAATTTTTGCGCCGCCACTTTCTTCAATTGCACGTGCGTTGTTTTCTTGATGGTTTTCTGAAGCAATCTTGAGTGGGATTAGGATCATTGGCCTACGGAGCATTTGAACTTCCAGTATCATCGATCCAGCACTTCCAATAAAAAGATGACATTGTTGAATCTGAGCAGGCATATCGGAAATAAATGTGGGGAGATATGCTGTTATTCCAGCTTGTTCGTAGATATTCTTAATTTTTTGTTTCTCTTCTATATCAACAATTTGTTGCGTAATCCTCATCTTTTTCTTTATTTCTTTTGGAAGCGTGCAAAGGATCTCAGAAATAGCATTCAAAAAACGTGCCCCTTGACTCCCACCTGTAATAAGAAGGTTTATTGTTTTTGTCATTGATGGATAGTGATTGCTGAGTTTTGTGATATCTCTTCTTAAAGGTAATCCGGTAAATACGATCTTTTTATTTCTCGGGAGAGATCTTGTTTGTTCTTTTGGAAAGCTCGTTGCAATAGCTGTTGCCCAATGCGATAATATGCGATTAGTTTTCCCAAAAACTGTATTTTGTTCATGGAGAATTAATTTTTTCTTTAATAATCCAGAGGCAACACATGCTGGGAATGAGGCATAGCCTGCAAAGCCTATTGTGCCAATAGGTTTATATTTAAAAAAAATGAGAATGCTTTTCAAAATGCCAATGCTTGTCCAAGCTAAAGCAAAAGCTCTACTTAACTTTCCTTTGCCTCCGAGAGCAGAGCAGGGGATTGAAATTATTTTTACGGAAGCGGGAATGAAATTTTTATAGCGTAGGCCTCGTTTATCTGTAAGAAACAAGATATTATAGTCTTTCTTTAATGTAGATGCGAGGACGCCGGCGGGAACAATATGTCCCCCTGAGCCACCAGCTGTAATCACAATTGTTTTTTTCATAACTGATTTTCCTTTTCTAAAAATTGTTTCAGTTTGGGGTGTTGACTAAGAAGTTGTGAAAATACGTCTCCCGGGAAAGCATGCGGAAGATGAATGGATTGCCGTTTTTTGAAAACTTTTACCCAATCAATATTTGGAATATAAAACGCGGTTTCATCATTTTCGTTTAGATAACGCCATTGAGTATAATATACTTGATTGTCCCCGCAATGATAATCTGATCGTTCTTCTTTTGAGCGGTTAACCATCACCCGGTCGGTAAGATATGCGATATAATGTAAGTTTGATTTATTGTTTTCTTTCATGAGTTTGAG
>JAFGXE010000105.1 GCA_016936785.1 Alphaproteobacteria bacterium | reverse complement strand
CTGAAATAATAAAAAGTGTTCCTTTTTTCAAGAGACATCCTTTTGAATTTTTTTTAAGATATTTAGTAAACCATTTTGGCGTTGCGTTGAAAGAATCGAATCAATTGCGAGTTTTTTTAAAAATGCGACAGGATCATCTTGAGGGGTTTCAGCATAAAAAATCTGAAGAACTTTGAGAAAACCTTTCATAATAATCGCATCACTTGTGCCTTCAATTTGACCATTTTTGATTCTCAATGCCACATAAGACGCGCATCCTTTTACAATGTCTTCTTCTGAAAAAGGCGTAGAAGGTGCGTCTAAAGATTTCCCCAAGTCAATAAGTGCATCAAGACGTTCCTCATCGGTTGTGAAAAATTGAAACATTAAAAGAAGATCTTGCTTGTTCATAATAAATCCAAATCGTAGCGCGCTTCTTCACTGAGGCGCTCAAGAGTCCAAGCCGGTTCCCAGACTGCTTTTACAAAGACTTCGCCAACACCTTTGAGATCTGCCACGGCGTCTGCGCTTGCTTGAAGAAGTTGCTCCGCATAAGGACATGTGGGCGAGGTGAGTGTCATATCTACATAAACATCGCCATTTTCTTTCGGCGTAATGTTGTAGATAAGTCCAAGATTGTATACATCAATACCCAGATCAGGATCTTCCACTGTTTTCAGTGCATTGATAAAATCTTGATCTGTTGGACGTTCAGAAATTTCAGAAGATAAAGGCATGCCAGCCTTTCCTGAAAACTCAGGGTAATCTGGCAGTTCAATTGTTTCAATAGGGGGTGTCATCGAAGCCTCTTAAGTGATTTTTTTAAAACATCAACGGTCTTATGAATATCGTTTTCATCATTATAAATTCCAAGTGAAAAACGCAGTGTTGCTTGTGAATTATTTAATGCACAGTGAAGCGGGTGCGTGCAGTGTTTCCCTGCTCGAGCACAAATGTTTTGTGCGCCAAGCATCGTTGCAAGATCCTCTGTATTCACGTCATCAAAACTGCAGGAAATGAGACTCTTCTCCCCTTCACCAAGAATCTTTGCCTCTAGTTCAAGGAGTTCATGTTTTAATATTTTCAAAAGTGATTTTTCTTGTTGAAGATATTTCCCCCATTGTATTTTTTGAAGCCATTGCATCGTTTCCGCAAGTCCAATAGCTTGTGCAACAGGGGGCGTGCCGGCTTCCCAACCATGTGGAGAAGGGAGAGGTGTAAAAGAATTTTTTAAAACATCTGAGATCATACCGCCACCGACTTTAGGTGATTCATAATTTTGAGGATCTTTCAGATACAATCCACCAATTCCTGTTGGACCGTAAAGTTTGTGGCCTGAGAAAACAAAAAAATCACAGTTGAGTTTTTCTAGGTTAAGATTCTCTGTATGACAGGTGAGTTGCGCACCATCAATACAGACTTTAACATTATATTGATGTGCAAGAGAAATAATTTTTTCAAGGTCGGGCGATTCTCCAAGAACATTTGAAAGTCCTGAAAGTGTCAAGAGTGAAAAAGTGCGGGTTTTGAGTTTTTCTTCTAAGCGATTCAAATCAATATAGTTTTGTGAATCGTAAGGTAAAAGTTCAAGAGAACAATTTTTTAAAAATGGCAGGAGATTACTATGATGCTCTGTTTCTGAAGCAAGGACTTTCTGATCTTTGAAAAGAAGCGAAATAAGGTTGAGCGATTCGGTCGCGCCAGATGTAAAAATCATTTTTTCTTGGGCGACATGGAAAAAAGACCCCACTGTTTTTCGGGAAGCTTCATAAAGTTCTGAGGCATGGTTTGCAAGAGCATAAGTTCCGCGATGCACAGGGGCGTTTTCCGTTTGATAAAAATGCGAAATCGCATCAATCATCACTTGCGGTTTCAGAGATGTTGCGCTTGAATCAAGATAAACAAGACTCGGATATGATTTATAAATTGGAAAGTTTTCTTTCATTTGATTTTATCTGTCTCCTAAGTCTTTTTTCCTTGCCTTGAAAAGCTGGTTTCTTTAAACTATCTCATGATCATTGCAGAGTCAAATAAAAGGAGATATAGATGCAAGCAATTACAGATGCACAATTTAAAGAAAAAGTTCTCGAGAGCAAAGGAATCTCTTTGGTTGATTTTTGGGCCCCTTGGTGTGGACCATGTCGTCAATTTATTCCAGTCTTAGAAGTACTTTCTGAAGAAATGAAAGATATTCAAGTTTATAAAATGAATGTTGATGAGAATACAGAGTATGCTGCAAAATATGGTGTGCGCTCTATTCCAACACTTCTTTTCTTTAAAGACGGGGAACTCAAAGAAACACAAATCGGAGGATCAGACGCAGAAGCTGTTAAAGCAAAAATTGCATCTCTTTCATAAGGAGACTAGAATGGATTATCGGACTCTCATATTGCCAGAAGGGTACCTCCCTTCAGACAAAGAGCCTTTTATGAACGAAAAACAAAAGGCTTACTTTTACCATAAGCTTTTAGAATGGAAAGAAGATCTTGATATGCAAATTCAAGAGGCTCTTGATTCGATTCGTGAATCTGCAGAGGATTTTAAAAACTCTTCTGACAGTGCAGATCGTGCAACAGAAGAAGAAGAACAACATTTGATGATGCGTAAAGTAGATCGTTTACGTCTTTTGATTGGTCAAATAGAAAAAGCCTTCGCCCGTTTGGATAATGGAAATTACGGATACTGTATGGATACAGGTGAAGAGATTTCAATCAAACGTCTTGAAGCGCGTCCAATTGCAACACGGACAGCAGATGCTCAAGCAAATCACGAAGATAATGATGAAAAAATAGGAGAGGAATAATCTTCTATCAAATAAGATCCCGTACTCAAGTACGGGATTCTTTTAAGTATTTCTTATCTGTTTAGTTTGGCTATATCGCAAACATACAGCTTTGATGTTGAAAAAGGAAAAAATATGTTTCACTACTTAGCAAGTGCTTTTGATTGGCATTTTTTTGAATTTATTACGGTGCGTGCAGGAGGGGCCTTACTTACTGCTTTGATTATGTCATGGGTTATGGGGATGCCTGTTATTCAATGGCTGGCAAAAAAACAAGGAAAAGATCAGCCGAAACGGGATTATCTTCCTGAGGCACATGCAAAGAAAAATGGGACGCCTTCGATGGGAGGGGTGCTTATTTTACTTTCTTTAACACTTTCTGTTTTCCTTTTTGGAAATTTATCAAATTCTGCAACGTGGATTGCACTTTTAACAACGCTTGGATTTGGAGGAGTTGGATGTATTGATGATTATTTAAAAGTGAAGAAAAAAAACTCTGCTGGATTGCGGGGAAAGATTCGATTGTTGCTAGAAATTTTAATTGCGACAGGAACCGTTTTATCAATTGGGTATTTTTCACCAATTGGACAAGAAACAACACTTGTTTTTCCCTTTGTGAAAGAGTGGCAGTTTGATCTTGGAATTTTTTATTATCTATTTGGAATTTTTGTGATCGTGGGGTCGGCAAATGCCGTTAATATCACAGATGGTCTTGACGGGTTGTCGACATTACCGTCTATTTCTGCATCATTTGTCTTTCTTGTTCTTGCGTATGTCATGGGACGAATCGATTTTACAGGATATTTATTTCTCCCCCATTTACCAAATACTGCTGAGCTAACTGTTTTTTGTGGGGCATTCTTGGGTGCTCTTCTTGGATTTTTATGGTATAATGCGCCACCAGCAAAAGTTTGGATGGGAGATCTCGGATCGCTTGCTTTAGGGGCAGGATTCGGAACAATGGCGGTTCTCACAAAGAGTGAATTTATTTGGGCAATTGCAGGGGGACTTTTTGTTGTAGAGATTTTATCTGTGATTCTTCAGGTGAGTTATTTCAAAATTTCAGGAGGCAAACGTATTTTTAAGATGCCGCCAATTCATCATCACTTTGAGTTAAAGAACTGGAAAGAAACAACTATCGTCTTAAGATTTTGGATCATTTCAATTGTTCTTGCATTGATTGCTTTAGCCACACTTAAAATGAGATAAAGATGGATTTAAAAACGAAGCATGTTCTTGTTGTTGGCTTTGGAAAAACAGGACAGTCTGTTGCCCGATTCTTAAAAGACAAAGTCGAAAGTCTTGCTGTTTGGGATGATTCGGAAAAAGGCCAAAAAGCGATTCGTGAAGCAGGATACGTTCTTTCAAAATCTCTTGAAAAAATTGATCATATTTTGTGGTCTCCGGGTATTCCGCATTATGCCCCTCAACCGAATCCAATTGCAGTTGAAGCAAAGAAGAAAAAAATCCCGCTTATTTGTGACATCGATCTTTTTTATCAGTTGAACCCAAGAGCGAAATACATTGGAATTACTGGCTCAAATGGCAAGTCGACAACCGTTTCACTTCTGAAACATATCTTTGAATCACTCAAAAAATTTGTCTATCTTGCAGGGAATATTGGAACACCTATTTTTGATTTGCCAAAAGTAAAAGCGTCTGATTTTGTGATTTTAGAATTATCAAGTTATCAGCTTGAACTTTGCCCGAATTTGAAATTAAAAATCGGGGGGCTTTTGAATATTACGCCCGATCATCTTGCGCGTCACGATGGGATGAAAAAATATAGCGAAGCGAAAGAAAATATTCTGAAAATGGCGGAGAAAAAGATTCTTTGTCTTGATACCCCAGATGCAGAAAAGCTTGCGGAGAAATATAACGTCACGCCTGTTTCAACAGAAAAAGAAGTTGCAGGGGGTGTTTACACAAAAGATTCATACTTAGTCAATAATTTGAGTGGAAAATCCCGGCGGTATTTGAACCTAAATGATGTGCCTTACCTAAAAGGAAAACACAATGCGCAAAATATCGCGATGGCATTTTCTGTTGCGAAATTAGCAAAACTTTGTGGACGTCGAACATCCCAAGCGATTAAGACATTTAAAGGTCTCGCGCATCGACAGGAATTTGTGAAGTCCGAAAATGGACTTACCTATATCAACGATAGTAAAGCCACAAATGCGGAAGCCGTTGAACCGGCACTCAAAACATTTGAAAATATCTACCTTATTGCAGGGGGACAAGCAAAAGAAGGTGGGGTGAAAGAAATTCTGCCTTTGATACAGGAGAAAGTAAAACACGTTTTTCTGATTGGGCAGGCGATGGATCTTTTTGCAAATCAAATTGGATCCCTAATCCCCGTGACAAAAAGCACAATGCTTTCACAAGCTGTCAAGGATGCCACAACACAAGCGTATGCGGATATTCAAAGTCATAAAATTAAATCTGCAACGATTTTGCTTTCTCCAGCCTGTGCGTCATGGGATCAATTTGATTCATTCGAAGCACGGGGT
>JAFGXE010000104.1 GCA_016936785.1 Alphaproteobacteria bacterium | reverse complement strand
TATTGGTATTATCAAAATCAAAAGATCGCATTTTATAGAAAAGAGACAAAAACATTCACACTCTATTCTTTGCCAACCGATACAGCATATAGTGCAAACATTGGAAAAGGAGAGGATGAAACACTCTCAATCCAAACATCAGCTGTTCTCAAAGAATGGGATGAGATTGAACAGGCACTCAAAGGGATTATTCAGGACGGAGAGTTAAGCGTGTCTCGGTCAACGGGAACCATCACTGTGACTGCGGGGCCATCAACGCTTCAACGTGTGGGGAAATACGTGCGGGAACAAAATCGCAGACTGTCAAAAATGGTGGCGATTAATGTGCGCGTGCTTCAAGTTTCTATTGAGGATGAAAACGCAGTGGGGTTAAATCTTGGTGCGGTTTTTCAGGACTCAGGGCTGAGCATAACGAAAAATGCGTTCTCACCTCTTTCGAGTTTAGATAGTGTGCAAGGAATGACCGTTGCCGTTGCAGATGATCCCGGAGGAAGTCTTGCAGGTGCCGCTGGATCAACAGGTGTTGTGAACGCCTTGGCGAAACAGGGAAAGGTGTCTCTTGTGACAAGTAGTGTTGTGACAACGCGGAATAACCGGATCGCTCCAGTGAATAATACCCAGACATTTAAGTACGTAGATAGTTTTTCTACGTCTGCTCAAAGTGATACTTTTAATACCACAGATTTTAAGCCAGAAGAAGAAACAGTTGGGTTTAGTATGCAATTGCTCCCAAATATTCTTGAAAATGGTCGCCTTTTGCTGATGTTTAAAATGTCTTTGAAAGAATTACTTGGATGGGATACGCAAACTTTTGGTGGCGGCACAACGGCGGATGGTGCAACTTCCGATGGTGTTGTTGTGAAAATGCCAAAGATTGAAAATAGATCATTTTCTCAGGAGCTTGTGCTAAAGTCAGGACAGACGCTCATCATGACGGGATTTGAAAAAATGCGAAACAATGATTCACGACAAGGTGTCGGCGATCCAAACTTTATGGGGTTAGGCGGAGAACGAATTACAGGAAGCACGCGAGATGTTCTTGTTGTGATTATGACTCCTCAAATTTTACAATCACCATTAGATCCAGAAGAGCGTTTGTCCGACCAATGGGGCACACCTGCTTTCTAAAAATACAAACAAATTAAGAGATAAAAAATGAAAATATTTTTTTCGATTTTAGGGCTGTTTATGTTCATTTCAGCCGAAAGCTTTGCAACACAGATACAAAGCTTTTCCGTTTCAGGGACACAGAGAATGGATGAAAAAGCGGTTGTTCAAATGCTCGGTGTAAAAAAAGGCGACGATATTAAAATATCGGATCTCAACTCAGGTCTCAGCGCATTATATAAAACAGGTTATTTTAAAGATATTAAGGTTGATATTAAGGGGCAAACGCTTGTTGTTGAGATTGAAGAAAACCCTGTGCTTAACCGTATCTCTTTTGAAGGAAATGATGAAATTGATAATGAAACGCTTCAGGCAGAAGTAGACTTTCAATCTCGACAACCCTATTCAGCACCAAAAGTACAACTCGCAGTGGATCGTATGCTTGAGCTCTATAAACGAAGTGGCCTTTTTTCTGTTGAAATCGAGCCGAAAATAATTGAGCGTGACAATAATCGCGTGGATCTTGTTTTTGAAATTCAAGAAAACGAAAAAACATATATTCTCGACATTGAGGTATTAGGGAATAAAGCTTTTTCTGATTCTGAAATTGAATCAGTTATGCTTTCGCGCGAAAAGCGCTGGTGGCGTTTTTTATCTTCCTTTGATACATACGATGAAGATCGGATCGAATATGATAAACAGCTTCTTACGCGCCATTACCGAAGCAATGGTTTTATTGATTTTAAAATTACTAATTTTGAAGCCGGTTTAACGGCAGATCGCCAAGGCTATTTCATGAAAATTGTTGTGGATGAAGGTGAGCGCTATAAATTCGGAGAGATTGCCATAAAAAATCCTCTTGAAGACGTTGATACACAAATCCTGCAAGATAAGGTTCTTGTCGAAAAAGGAGATTGGTATAGCATTGATGGTTTGGATAAAAGTGAAGACGAAATTACAAATGTTTTGAATGACAAAGGGTATGCTTTTGTTGGCGTGAAAGCTGTGCCTCAAAAAGATGATGCAACAAAAGCAGTAAATATTTCATTTGAAGTTGAAGAAACACGTAAAATCTATATTAATCGCATGGAAGTTGCTGGAAATTCACGCACAATGGACTATGTGATTGATCGCGAATTTCGTGTCAAAGAGCAAGATGCCTTTAACCTCACAAATGTAAATCGTTCGCGTCAGAGATTAATGGGACTTGGCTATTTTAAAACAGTTGATATCCGAACACAAAAAATTGTCGGTCAGCCAGATAAATTGAATCTTTTAACAACAGTAGAAGAACAACCAACAGGAGAACTAAGTTTCGCGCTTGGATGGTCAACGGTCAATGGAGCCTTAATTAATGCTGGAATCACAGAAAAGAATTTTATGGGACGTGGACAGATCGTGAGTTTGAACAGTACTTTTTCAGAGAAGCAGAGTAAATTCGCATTTGGTTTCACAGAACCCTATTTTATGGGATATGACCTTTCTGGGGGGTTTGATTTAGACTATACATATTTCCGCTACAGTAGTGATTATGGTTATGACATGCAAAGTTATGGTGGTGCACTTCGTTTTGGATGGACATATACAGAACACTTGCGTCATACATTGCAGTTTCAAGGACATCAAGAAGAAATTGTAAATGTCTCTTCTTCTGCGCCAATTGACATTCAAGATGAAGAAGGTCAATCTCTCGTTCTAATGGTCTCTCAAGCGCTTACACACAATCATACGGCTGTAGATTATGTTAATCAAACACGATCTGGAACTGTCACAACACTTTCGTTAGATTATGCTGGATTTGGAGGAGATGAGAAATTCGTGAGAACAGGTCTCACATCACGCTTTTATCACAATTTTTGGGATAATGCATGGCAGTTTGGATTCTCATTGGAGAGTGGTTTAGTCTCGCCAATAAACGATGATTATATCAAACGGCATTATCGTTATTA
>JAFGXE010000103.1 GCA_016936785.1 Alphaproteobacteria bacterium | reverse complement strand
TTTATGAAAATCAAGAATTATTTTCTTTTAAGCAGGCATCTTCTCTCTTTTTCAGAACACGCTTTGCCTGTGCTGGAGAAAGTTCTTTAATCTCCCCTTTAGGACAAGACACAAGAATTTTTGTATTTGTCCTTTCTGCTGTTTCAATCACAGTAAGCGCCCCACTTTTGACACCACGATCAATTTTTTCAAAAAGTGTTTTACGCTGGGCCTTGGTCATCTAAAGATCCTTTTATTGCATTAAATAGCGACGAATCAACCATATCAACAAGAGTGCCGTTCGCGAATCGGGCAACCACCTCAGGGGGGAACACCGACCCGTTATAGATGACACAAAAATCAACTAAAGGCAAGTAAATTTTAAATAAATTACGCAATCCACGCTTATATCGACGATAGATCTCAGTATTCGGAATATCGTGCCCACCTGTTTTTACGCGTGTCTTAACACGTAGCTTCGCTAACTTCGGAGAACTCAGCCAAAGAAAAGACAATGTAACTTGATATCCTTCTTCCTTCATACGGTGAATGAGATGAATAATCCCTCGTGGCGCAAGTGTTGTTTCAATCGCAAAATTTTGACGCGTCCGAATAAGATCTTCTACGCGATTCATAAGCAAGCGACCTGCTGTTAAACGCACTGATTCAGGATTATACGGTGATAACCCAGCGGCAATTTTGTCAGCATTTACAAATTCACCAATTTTGAGTTCATCTGGAACAACAGCATCTGCACACGTACTTTTCCCTGCACCATTAGGGCCTGCAATAATTAAACAGTGACGTTTACGACGATATTTTACAACATCTTCAACATCTGGGTCGATTTTTTTTCTTAAAGGAAAGAAACCACCAATCCGTCCAAAAAAACGCTTTAAGAAAAGAGAAATAGACCGGAAATTGAAATTAATCATTGGACAACTGTTGCTTTAAAAACATTCTGTGCGGGACGCTCTATGCGAGTCTCTTCCGTTGGAGAAAGTTCGCGAATTTCAAGAGCATGTTCACTCGTCCCATCTTCCTTTAAACGGAAAAGTCCTGATGCACCGACATAACCATTTGGATCAAGAATCTCATACCGTGAAACACTTCCGTCTTGAGATATCTTTGAAATAAGAGCAAGAGCATCATACGCAAAAATAGCAAGTTCATCTGGAACTGCACCATAGCGACTTTGGTAAGCGTTCTTAAAAGCCTCATCTGTATGAGAAGGAAGACCTGAAACCCAAGCACGTGTACGCGCAAGTGTTGGTTTATTTTCAGAATCCCAGTGACTAAAACCAAGATATTTAACTTCAGATGGATTGACTTCAAAATAACGCAAGAAAGATACCGATGCTTCTAAATCTGACTCTGTTCCACTGACAAAAATTGCATCATATGGATATGCGCCACGTGTTTGAACATGTTTCAAACGATTGCGCACAGAAGAACCGGCTGATTTTTTATATGATTCCATAGCCTGTGAACGCGCATCATAATGTGAAATCTTTCTCGCCATAGATTGAATATGCTTGAGATCCCCAGAGTTGTAGAAAACATTTTCCGTCACATCTCCCGTCAAAATCGCTTCTTCTAAAAGCTTTTGAGATGCATGTGTATAAGGCAACATCAAACCAATTCGTTTTTTCCCTTTCTCCTTTGCATAATCCATTAAAGAATCTAGCTGGTTTTGAGGAAGAACCCCGAGTGAGTATGTTCCTGCGCCAAGAACATCTTGATCTGTTGTGAATGAAATCATCGGTTTATCCAGAATTTCTTTGACAGCTTTGACATGTTTTGAAAAGACTGGCCCAACAATAATATCTGGAGAATCCATTTTTGCTTGATATGCAGCACCACGGGCACCTTCTTCCGTGCTTTGAGTATCATAAATTTTTAAAATCACATTTTTAGGATTTGTTTGAAGAATGGCCATTTTTGCAGCATTTTCCATATCTCGCCCAAGATTATTTGCGCGACCTGAAAGAGGAAGAAACAACGCTACTTTCACGATATCATCATGTGGCACAACAGTTGATTTCCACTCTTGTCCTCGTAACTCCCATTGAGAATGAGCTCCCTGTTGATAGAGAGACTCACGAATTGTCGTTGGATTAGTTGGCTTTTGAGGTGTCAACCCACATCCCCAAAGAAAAACCATAAAACTCAAAAAAATAAAACGAAATATAAACACAGATAAAACTCCTCTCTTTCTTTCTCAAACTTTACATAAACTTCCTGTTTTCGCAAGCCTAAATTTTCGTAACAGAACAAACCCGTGGCATCATTCGCAAGTTCACAACAAGACGATCAAAATCGTCTTGTCGGAGGGTTTCAATATCAACCATAAACTCAACAAAATTAACTGAACGCGAAACAACATGAATATCGTGAATACGCATTTTATGAGATGCAATGACTTGTGTCACATCATTCAAAGCACCAGCTTGGTGGTCACAAATAACTTGAATACGTCCGACAAGAGCAATATCTTCCGTTAGAAGGTTATCCCATTTTAAATCAATCACTTTATGAATATCAATTTCTTCCGCATGTGTCACTTCAGGACAACTTGCTTTATGAACTGTAATTCCCGAGCCCGTATGAATAACTCCCTTAATTGGATTTCCAATAAGCGGATGACAACACCCTGCAAACTTTACAGACAAACCTGAGAAAGAACTTTTTGCCTTTTCTTTTTTATCTTTTTTTTCATCAAGAGAATTAACTTGATATGCTGACGTTGTCTCGAAATGCTTTTTATCTGGGTACAATGCATACAAGATAGATTCTGGAGATCGTAATCCTTCGCCAACATGTGCATAAATTTCTTCGAGTGTTTTTGCGCGCAATGTTGGTAACAGACGCACAATTGCTTTTTCTTTCCACTCCAACCCTTCTTCTTCAAAAATAAATTTAACCATCTGACGCCCAAGTTGAATCATCTCATCAGATTTCTTTTGTCGAAGGTATCGACGGATATACGATTTTGATTTACTTGCAACAACGAATTTAAGCCATTCATGACGGGGCTCTTGGGATTTTGATGTCATAATCTCAACTTGATCCCCTGTTTTTAAAATAGTTGGAAGACTGACGATCTTGCGATTAACTTTTGCACCAATACATGTATTCCCGATTTCAGAATGAATCTCATAAGCAAAATCGAGAGCAGTCGCTTCATAAGGAAGAGACAATAAATCTCCATGCGGAGAAAAACAGAAAATACCATCTGTATAACTATCAATCTTTGTGTGCTCAAAAAACTCATCCATATTCTCAGCACTTTGAAGTGCTTCGACAAGTGAATTAAAAAAGACTTGAGACTTATCTATTTCTACACCTTCTTTATATGCCCAATGTGCAGCAATACCAAATTCCGCAACTTCATGCATCTGCTCTGTTCGAATTTGAATTTCAATCCGTGTGTGAAAAGGCCCAACAACCGTTGTATGAATAGATTGATATCCATTTGGCTTAGGTGTTGAGATATAATCTTTAAATCGACCGGGAACCATTGCATATCGACCATGAATGAGTCCAAGAATACGATAACAATCTGTCAAATCTTTTGCAATGTACCGAAAAGCCATAATATCAAAAACACGATCAAAAGAAAGACCTTTGCGTTGCATCTTTTTCCAAATTGCCGGCACAGATTTTTCACGTCCAAAAACCTCAACATCAATATGATTCTCTGTTGCGAGGTTCTTTAGTTCTTCCGTAATCGGCAAAACCAGATCCTGTCCTTCTTGGCGAATTTGTTCAAGATCTTTTTGAATGCGCTCATAACTTTCAGGTTCAAGGTTCTCAAACGCAAGCAACTCAAGCTCGTCCTTAATTTGATTCATACCAATACGATCTGCAAGAGGCGCATAGACTTCCATCACTTCAAGTGATTTCCGTCGACGCTTTTCCGGATCTGGATGAAATTCAAGTGTTCTCATATTATGAAGACGATCCGCAAGTTTTGTAATCAATACACGCAGATCCTTTGACACAGCAAGAATAAATTTTCGAAAGTTTTCAGCTTGATTAAGCTTATCTGATTGAAGCTTTACTTTTGCAAGCTTTGTCACCCCTTTAACGAGGAAAGTAATTGATTCCCCAAATTCCTTTGTCATTTCTTCTTCAGAAACAGGGGTATCTTCAAGAACATCATGTAGAAGACCTGTGACAACCGTTTCAAGATCAAGATGTTGTTCAATGAGAATCTCAGCAACAGCAATGGGATGAGAAAAGTAAAGCTCTCCGCTATGTCGCATTTGTTTACCATGCTTCTCAAGTCCATAATTATATCCTTTACGGAGAAGAGCTTCATCAAATTTTGGAAGATGTTTTTTCATCTTTTCAATAAGAACCTCAACAGGAACAAGAGATGATAGTGTCATACAATTTCTTTCAGTTTAAGAACACGCATCCAAAGAATGAAGGTACGTATTTTTTTATCTTGAAAGATATTGTTGACATATCTTTCGTATTTTTTCAACTGTTTTTCATAAACTTGAGGAATTTTTTCTGTTTTTTGATCTGTTTTATAATCAACTATCCAAATTTCATTTTTTTGAATAGAAAAATGATCTAAACGCAACAGTTCTCCCTGAGGTGTAATGACGTCAGTTTCAGCTAAAGCTTGTGATTCAAAAAGAAAAGGAAAATCCGTCAAACATTGTTGAAGTTTTTCTCGCCAAAAATCTGGTTCTCGCAAGCTTTTTGTTTGTTCTTGAATGAATTCATTTCTTGTTTCTGAAGGACACTTGGATAAATAAGCTAACATTGCATGAATTTGTGTTCCTTCTTTCGCTTCAATATCTTCTTCACTCGGAAACTCTGGAATTTCTTTCACATCAAATGCAACGCAGTGATTCAGTCGTTTTTGTTCTATCTCATCTTTTTCATTCATAAGTTTTTTAGCCCCTAAAGACACTTCGCCATAAAGACCTTCTTTTCCACCAAGAGCAATAATAGCACTAGAAACACGATCATACCATGTTCCTTCTTTACTTTTTCCCGCACCAAAAATAAAGAGCCCTTCTTTCGCACGTGTCATCGCAACATACAGTAATCGAGAATTTTCTGCTTCGATATGACTTTTTTCAGAATCTTTTAATCCTTCAAGAAAACGACATGTTTTTGAAGCATAACTGACTGTGAAAGGAATACCTTTTTCATTAAAGAAAAAAGTTGTCTTTCCCGTTGATACCACCCGCATTGTATCTGGAAGAAAAACAAAAGGTGACTCAAGACCTTTCGATCCATGAGCACTCATAATTTTCACACCTTGTGCCTCCGTAGAAAAAACCCGCTTGATTGATGGATTAGACTGTTTCATATACGATAAAAATCCGCGCAAATCCGCACCATAAGTTTTTTGATAATCGAAAGCAAGATCATAAAATGATTGAATAGACTGTGCATAACTTTCTCCCATAGCTGAAAGAAAACGATAGCGTCCATCTTGATTTTCTAAAATAAAACGATAAAAATCAAACGGCCCGAGTGTGCGGTTCTCAATTAGTTGTGTCAGAAACAATCCTTCTTTTTCAAAACGCCTTTGGCTTTTGAATCGCGACCAAACTGTTTCTTCTTTTCGTGCATAACACACATCAAACAAATCTTTTTCTGAAAGATCAATTAACGGACACTTCAACATCCCTGCTGTCGTTAAGTCATCTTCTGGAAAAAGTGCAAATAATCCAAGCGCCATCAAATCTTTGACAACAAGATCATCAAGAAGTTGGAAACGATCCAAGCCTTCAACAGGAATCCCTTTTTCTTTAAGAGATTTAGATAAAAGAGTCGCCAAAGGCTGTCTCTTTTGAAGAAGAATAAGAATATCTGATGGACGCATCAATCGATTTTCAGATGCAAGAAATGGCGGGGAGCCCACTAAGTTTTTTATCTCTTCCGCAACAGCTTCTGCAAGCAATTCATTTGAAGACTTTGACAATACTTTATCAACGGTTGGCCGAAGAGCCGTCTTTTTTTCTTCTGCTTCAACAAGCGGATGAACCTTAACAAATCCACGATAAGAGGGCGCACTTTCGTGATTCATCTCTTCTTCTGAAACACCCCGACCATCTTCGTTAAAAACACGATCCACAACAGTTAGAATATCTTGCGATGTTCGAAATGAAATCGACAGAGGCAAACGTGTTAGCGGATAACCTCCTTCATACATTCTCTCTTTAAAAACAGAGTAACTTTCTTCAAAACTTTTTACATCCGCACCTTGGAATCGGAAGATAGACTGTTTTTTATCACCCACAACAAAGAGTGTTTTAATTGATTCTTTTTGCTGACCTTGCGTAAAAAATTCAGTCGTAAGCACATCAATAATTCGCCATTGCACAGGGGATGTATCTTGCGCCTCATCCACTAAAATATGCTGAATTGTCCCATCCATTTTATACAACACCCAAGGAAGCTGATCGGCTTTTTCAAGTAAATCCGCGGTCATATAAATTAAATCATCAAAATCCATTGCTGAAACAGATTTTTTCAAGTTGTCATAAACATCAAGAAAAGAAAATGCAATCCGTAAAACCGCAATTGTATCTCGATAGACAGCTTTTGCATAAATTTTATCTTGAAAATCTTGAACTTTTTCTCCTGATTGGACAAAAAGTTCATACCCTACCACATTCTTTATTCCAAAAGATTTAATTTTACCTTCTTGTGTTAAAAAAACATTTTCGTAATCGCTAAAAACAATATTCTCTTTATTTTGACTTAGGTTTTTCAAACTTTGCGCTAAATTTTGAGATGTTTTATTGCTCACTTGCGCAAAAATCTTTTCCAATGATTCAATTTCGTTTACGGCAAGATGAAAATCTTTATCCGTCACAACAAGCTCTTCTTCCGACAAAC
>JAFGXE010000102.1 GCA_016936785.1 Alphaproteobacteria bacterium | reverse complement strand
TTACTCAGAATAGATTGAATACGCACGGCTGTGTATTGAATATACGGCCCTGTTTTTCCTTCAAACTGTGTAAAACTATCCAAATCAAGAACATAGTCCGAACGTGGTGGGTTCATCAAATCACCAAACTTCAATGCCGCAACACCTACTTGACGTGCAAGATTTTCATTTGGCTCTCTCAATCGTTCTCCAGCAGCATCTTTAAGAATCTGAATCATATCTTCCAAACGCAAGACACCGCCCGCACGTGTTTTAAACGGCTTCCCATCTTTTGCATTCATCGTTCCGTAGCCAACGTGAATAAAAGGAAATTTCTGAGGAACAATACCGAGTTTTTTCACCACACGAAAGAGTTGTTCGAAATGAAGAGATTGCCGTTGATCGACAACGTAAATCATTTTCTCTGCGTGAAGCTCTTTAAAACGATAGTCAATCGTCGCAATATCTGTTGCATGATACCCAACAGATCCATTGCTTTTCAAAACAAGAACAGGAGGCATTTCTTTTTTGTCTGATTCTTCTTTGACTGAAACCACCAAAGCGCCCTCAGATTCTTCGAGTTTCCCATCAGCTTTAAATTCCTGAATTAAATCTCGGACACGATCATGGACATCGGCCTCCCCCATCCAAAGATCAAAATCAACCTCAAGTAAACGATAACTTTCTTTTATTGCTTCGAGTGAAATATCATGACAGTGTTGCCATAAAGCCCGCAACCCACGTTCGCCATTTTGCAACCGAACAGTTTGATCTTGCGCAACTTTTTTAAAGTTGTCATCTTCTTTGGCACAACCAGAGGCACTTGGATAAATTTCAGCAAGATCACTCATAGATACGGGCGACTCGCTCGGATACTTTCCTTCATAATTCTTGTCAAAATAAATTGGTGCAATATCGCGACGCTCAATTTCAGCAGACACAAGCCCCATTTGAAGTCCCCAGTCTCCAAAATGAACATCTCCAATTGTTTTTTCTCCAGCAAATTTTAAAATCCGTTTAACAGATTCTCCAATAACTGCCGACCTCAAATGCCCAGCATGTAAAGGCTTTGCAAGATTCGGCCCCCCATAATCAACCACAACAGTTTGAGGAGCTGATGTTTGATACAAACCAAATCGTTCATTCTCTGTAACATGAGAAAATTTTTGAATCCAAAATTTGTCAGAAAGCGTGAAATTTAAAAACCCGGGTCCATCGACAGAAACTTTTTCAAAAACCGATTCGTTTTCAAGAATAGATTTTACAGATTCTCCAATGTCACGTGGATTTTTTCCAAGTTGTTTCGCTAATCGCAAAGCATCATTACATTGCACATCAGACAACTCAGGACGATTCGATTCGGTAAGTTGAATAACTTCGTTATGAAACCCTGCTTTTTCAAATCCATTTTGAACAATTTTCTGAATATTACTCAGATAAATCATCTTGTCCGCCTTGATAAATTTTTTGAAAGAGATCTTTATTTTCTTCAATCATTTCTTTGTTTCCTTTTGTCGCACGAAGAGCAGAAGAAATATTTTTATCAAACACATCAGCATAGTTTTTAATTTCATCCTGAGAAAAATCACGAATCGCTTCATATATTGCATTGCGACTTTCGAAATTTAATTCTTGAAATGTGCGTTCCATAAACTCTCCTGCTTTTTGACTTGGAGTTTCTGGCTGTGAGAAAGATGCCAAAAGTTTAACCTTATAACCGTCGAATCGTGATGCAGGGAGATTCAATTTCTTAAGAAAACTTCCAACGCGATTAAATGTGTCATAACTTTCTTTAAGCTTTGGGTCCGCTGCGCTGTAAAGTAGAAGTTGTCCACGAGGAAGAATCTGTGCATTTGTTGTATAGGCACCATTCTTAAATCGAATCTCTGGCAATAAAAGTTCTCCACGAATTAGACTTGAAAGAACCTGCCAATTTCCTATTTCTTTTGGATCAACTTTTTCCATAACAGGGACAAGCATGTAATTTTGTTGCGTCCGCTTAGGCACAACAACTGCTTCACTCTGTTTAAACGGCTCAAGAGCCAAACGAACATCAGTTTCTTTTGCTTGCGGAAGACTGCTTACAAAATCGTTCACATGTTTTTGAATACGATCATACGATTTTTGTGGCGCCACAATTGAAATAGAAAGACGATCTTGCACAAAAAGACGGGTACGGATTTCTGCAAATGATTTTTGCATATTGTCAAAACGCGCATCAAAATTCTCATTAAAATCTTTTAAGAAAAGATAGAACCCGAATCCATCAAAGCTCCGGCTGAGTAAGGCTGCTTCGGTTATACGATCAAGAATAGGGCGTCCTTCTTGACGATAACGCATTTCGTATTCCGTATACAAACGATTAATCAATTTTTTCACTTTCTTTTTATCAGAAAAATCTAAATCAAATAAAATTTTCTTTTGAAAACTTAAAGCCTGATCTAAAGCCTCCGGGAAAAATGTCCCTCCAAGAAGAAACTGCGCACTATATCCATCTTTGTGATACAATCCATCCGAAGAAACATCTGAAGAAAGTGTTTTTCCCAATTGAATTTTTTGATCGAGAACAAAATCTTCAAGCGTTTGCCCCTCTGGTGAAAAACGTGCTAAAAATTCCTGAAATAAACCAAGATATGAAATAAGATATGGTGGGAGATAAGAGAAATCAAAATAGGTGCGTAACGTCACCAAATCACCCTCTTCAACAAGTGGATGAAAAAATAACTTTGCATGTTGAATTTTAGAAACCGTTGTTTGAACAGGATCAACTTTCTCAGGCATTCCTGATGAAACCATATTAGGCAAAGGTGTTGAGTTTTCTTCTTTCTCTTCACTTTCTTTAAATTGTTTCATTTCGCTTTGAATAACATCTAAAGCCTCCTTCGACAAAGAGTTCTGAACTATTTTTAATTTCTGTTTCAGTTCTTTTTCTTGCTTTTCAACCCATTTTGAATCCGGTTTCAAAAGAGCAAATCCACCACGTCCCAGCATTTTATCTTGAATCAATGTTTCAAAAGCATGCTTTTGAGAAGCTTGTTTTTCATAAGCTTGATAAATATCATTCACATGAAAAGATTTAAAAACATCACTCCCCTGAAGGAAACTATTCAAAAGTCCCCCTTCATAATGATAATACAAACCATAATCAGAACGCTGTTTCTTTAAGTTAAATTTTTCTGAAGAAATAACGCCTTGAATCACCTTTGGATCAAAACCTTCTTGAGCAATTTGAGTTAATGTTCTGTGATAAAATTCCTCAATCTTAGACTGCTTTGATGCAGGAATACCTTCAATTTCAATCATCCCAATTAACTGCCCTTTGATTGGCACAAAATCTAAAGAAATATCTGTTGCATATCCTGAATCAAGAAAGGCTTTTTTCAGAGGCGCTTCTTCATGCCCAACAAGCAAAAATGTCAAAGATTTTAACATTTCACGAGACGCAAAATCATCATCCTTTCCAAAAGAATAGACAAAAGTTGCATAACTTTTTGTTTCTCCTTTTCCTGCTGGATACGTACCAAAAACTTTTCCCCCGTCTTTGACAGGATCAAAAACAATAGTTGATTTTTTTTCGAAATCAAAATCATTAAAAACTTTATTAAGCTGACTTAAATGTTGTTTTATATTTCCATTACCATAAAAGTAGGTCAAGCTATTTGAAGGATGATAATGTTTATCATGATACGCTTTAAAAGCTTCATAGCTTAAATCAGGAATATTTTCTGGACGCCCACCAGAATCTTCCACCTGTCCAAAAAGTGCCTCAAGCCCTTTCACATACAGGGAACGTCCTGGATGAGAATAAGCTTCTTTCATTTCGTTATAAACAACGCCATTCACGGTCAGATTCTTTTCAGCATCAAATCCATACCGCCACCCTTCACGCATGAATGTCTCTTTTTTCAAAAGTGGATGGTAAATAGAATCAAGATAAATATCCATTAAGTCCGTAAAATTTTGATCATACTGAGTTGAAAACGGATACCAAACAACATCTTGAAAAGTCATCGCATTCATAAAACTATGCGGCGATGTCTGAAAGTATTCAAAAAATGGATCTTTTCCTTGATATTTCTCTGATCCTGCCAAAACAGAATGTTCCATAATATGAGAAACCCCTGTAGAATCTGTTGTTGGCGCACGGAAAAATGTTGTAAATGCTTTATGTTTATCGTTGTTAGAAACATACAAAACAGGCGCTTTCGTTTTTTCATGCTCAAAAAGATATGCAATTCCCCCAACAGAAGATTGAATCTTTTCTTTTTGAATAACCTTAAAACCTGAAACAACTTGACCAACTTTAAACGATGTTGAACTTTTCCATAAAAAATGAAACATAATGCCTCCTAGGACAAAAAATAGGATTAAATAAATAAATCTTCGACGCAACTGCACCCCC
>JAFGXE010000101.1 GCA_016936785.1 Alphaproteobacteria bacterium | reverse complement strand
ATTCTTATATCGGAGTTCGATATAGATTTTTCCATCTGATCCGAGGCGACCGATTGGTTCACCTTTCAAAACGGATTGTCCTTCTTTCACAAAAGGTGTTGTGATTCCACCAATGACAGAATGGTAATTATTTGGGTGTGCGATAATCATTAAGTTATCGTATTTTTTGAATGGGCCGGAGAACAAGATTCGTCCGTTGTAAGGTGAAACTACAGATGCTTTTGCTCCTGCTTTCAGCGTAATCCCTTTTTCTTTTAAGCCGCCACTTTTTTTTGCACCAAATCGCGTAATCGTCTTTCCGCGAACAGGACCATTTGTTTTGGCTTTACTTGAAGGGGCTGTTCCAAGGACAGTTTTCTTTTTTTCCATGAGTTTTTTAAGAAAGTCAGAAAGATCTTTTGATTCTTTAGCGAGTTTTTGAATCTTTTTGCGTGTGGCATTTTGTTCTTTTTCAAGTTTCTTTTCTGCGCGTTGTTTTTCTGAAAGAAGAGAATCCATTTCTTGTTTTTTTGCTTTAACGGTATGCGCCATCTTTTCAGCTTCGCGCGATTTTTCTTCTGTCTCTTTTTTTAGACGCTTGAGTTCTTCTTGTTTTTCGAGATAAGCCGTGATTTTTCCTTGTGCAATTTCAACTGTTCCTTCAACGAGAAGAGCAGTATTCATCATCTCCATGCCCTTTGTTTGTTTTTCCATTAGAACAAGTGCTGGCGGTTCGAGTGCAATACGCTGAAGAATTTCAAGAAGAGCTGTAATATCTTTCTTTTCTTTTTTGATTTCAGAATTGAGTTTTTCTTCTGACATTTTAAGTGTGGATACTTTTTCCGAAAGCTCTTGAAAAACGTTTTCTTTTTCTTGGAGATCTTTTGCGAGGGAGACTGATTTCGTTTTGAACTGATCAATTGTTGCGCGGACTTTTGCTTTTTCGGTCTCGATTTGTTTTTGTTTTTGTTTTTCTGATTTAAGCTTTCGTTGCACTGCTTTGAGTTTTTCCTGCGTTTTACTTTGAGCTAACACAGGGGTGCAGACTATTGAAAAACCAACTAAAAATAGAAGTAGAAATCGCATGGCAAAAAGTTTATCATACTTCCTATGAAAATCAAACCTTCTTTTTTTAAGCGACAGGGTGTCCAAAAGCTTTTTGACGTTTTTGACGAAGGAACTCTCTATGTTGTGGGAGGTGCTGTGCGTGATTGTTTGATAAAGCGTCCCGTCAAAGATGTGGATTTTGCAACGTCATTGAAACCGCGAGAAGCGGTTGCTCTTTTAGAAAAATCAAATATCAGGGCTATCCCCACTGGTCTTCAGCATGGAACAATTACAGCGATTATTCGTAAACAAAGTTATGAGATTACGACATTTCGTCAAGATGTTGAGACGGATGGACGGCATGCAAAAGTTGCTTTTGTTTCTTCTCTGGAAGAAGATTCCAAACGGCGGGATTTTACCCTGAATGCACTTTATCTGAATAACAAAGGGGAGATATTTGATTTCGTTGGTGGTCTCGAAGATCTTAAACAAAAACAGGTGCGGTTCATTGGGGATGCAAATAGTCGAATCAAAGAAGATGCTTTGCGGATTTTGCGATTCTTTCGATTCTCCGCACTTTTTGATAAACCTCTTGATTCTCAGGGGTTAAAGTCTTGCATTTCACATAAAGGTCTTCTTAAAAATATTTCACGTGAACGAATTTACCATGAACTCTTGACGCTTTTTACTATGCCCTTTTCTGAAAATGTTTTAGATGTAATTTTTAGAGAGAAGATTCTTGATTCGGTCATTTGGTCAAAAGAAAATTACAATGTTCTTTGTCACGAAAATGCCTCTCCTTTTCAAAAGCTGCTTTGTCTTTTTTCTGATGTGTCAGAAATTTTCCCGCTTTCCAATCGTGAGAAAAAACGCGTCAATATTGTGAGGCAATATGTTGACGAGTCTCTTTATGAAATTTTGTATTTTTATGGAAAAGAGTCAGCAGAAGATATATGGTTTTGGAATCGCTATCAAGCTAAACAATCTGTTTTTTCACGCGAAGAAGTTGATCAAATATTTCCACTCCCCGAGTTTCCTGTTTCGGGTCAGGATTTACTCTCACTGGGATATCAAGGAAAAGTTTTAGGAAATAAAATGAAAGCGCTTAAGGAAACTTGGCTTAAATCAAAATGTCAGATGACTCGGAAAAAGCTTCTTTCTTAAAAGGCGTTTTTAATGTGAATGGGCCACCGCTTTGAGGCAAGGGCAATGACATCGAATCGGATATCAAAATGACGATATTTAGGATGGCGCTTGAGAAAGAGTTGAGCCCCTCGGCGGATTCGTGCTTGTTGATTTTTTGATACAGCGTAGAGAGCATCATCTTGGCTTTTGCGATATTTTACTTCACAAAAAATGAGAGTCTTTCTTTTTTTAAAGATAAGGTCAATTTCGCCGGATCCAGTCTTCTTTGCTGTGGCATTGAATCTTTTATATAAGAGAGTATACCCTTTGAACCACAGGTAAATTTGAGTGGTCCATTCTGCTAAATATCCTTTTTTATATGTTGAAACTTTCATCTAAGTACTTTACCCTTATGAAAGTGAAAAAACAAGGATGAAAGAAACGCTTGATTCTTATTTTGAATAAGGCTATTTTCTCCTTATGTTGGAC
Source organism: Alphaproteobacteria bacterium (assembly GCA_016936785.1). Lineage (GTDB taxonomy): Bacteria > Pseudomonadota > Alphaproteobacteria > Rs-D84 > NBLK01 > JAFGXE01. The sequence continues at coordinate 1,228 of JAFGXE010000101.1, read as the reverse complement.
GAAAGGATCTCATTGTGCTACAATTATTTTTAGCTTTTTTTATGGTGTTTCCTCTTATTGGTTTTGCAATGGATGGCGAAGTGCAAGGGGATCAACCCTATCCACCTTCAGTTCAACAGTTGGACAGAATTGATATTTATTCTCCCCGTATTCAAGATTCGTTTTTGATTAACCTTGCAATGAATTATAAATCTTTTTCACTCTATGAAGCGTGTTTGATGAAAGATTACTCATCAGGGGAACGTTTCGCACAAAAGTCTATCGCGGCCTATTCCGGGGAACGCGTTCTTCCAGAGAATCCTGCTAGCTGGTCTGTTGCTCAGGAACATCTTGTCGATATTAACCGTGGATATGAAAATTTAATTTATGTTTTGCAACATAGTGCTGCAGATTCATTTCCTGCTTTGACTGCTGAGGCACAAGCAAAATTTGATTGTTGGGTCGAACAAGCCACAGAAAATTTCCAACCAGCTCATATTGAGGAATGTCGGACGCGATTCGAAAGTGCTATGCGTGCGTTGAATGAGAAGTTTGATTTTATGTTTTTGAAAAATCGTGTAGAAAAAGAGTCTACTTCTTGTAAGAAAAAGACTTGTGTGAAAAGAATTATCAAAAAAGTGAAAAAAGAAGAAGAGCAAGAAGTTGTAGAAGAAGATTCAAAAGATATTCAAATTTTGACTCCTGTTCAAGGATGTTGTGGAGAAAATCCTGTGACACGCGAGGAATTTGATGCACTTAAAGAAGAAGTCGCTGCGTTACATAGACTCATCGAAGATCTTCGTCTTCAGTTCCAAAATGTGTCTGTTGAAAAAACAGGGGAGGCCACACAGATTACGGTGATGAATGAAACTTTTGAAATTTTCTTTGATTTTGACTCATCCGAGATTCGTCCAGAATATTATGATGTTTTGACACGTGTGGCAAAACTTGCGGAGGGTGGATCGGCTATGTCACTTGTGATTTCAGGGCATACAGATACAAGTGGAACAGATGCATACAACCGAACACTTAGCGAACGACGCGCAGATTCTGTTAAATCTTTCCTCATTAAACATGGTGCGAATCGAGATCATTTGACGATTTTCTCAAAAGGAGAAAAAGATCTTAAGCTTCAAACAGGAGATGGTGTGCCTAAACAAGCAAATCGCCGTGTTGTGATTGATCAAGTGCCGGCAAAATAACGATGTTTTTTCGTTTATTTATTATTTTTCTTCTGATCGCTCCATTT
>JAFGXE010000012.1 GCA_016936785.1 Alphaproteobacteria bacterium | reverse complement strand
TTTGGTGAGGCTCCGAATGAAAGTGTTTCTTTTGTTGATGCAGGGATGCCAGGGATGTTGCCCGTTATTAATGACTGGTGTGTGAAGCAAGCAATTCGGACAGGACTTGGGTTGAATGCTCAAATTAATCAAAAGTCATTTTTTGCACGGAAAAATTATTTCTATCCAGATTTGCCTCAGGGGTATCAAATTTCACAATCAAATCAACCGATTGTTGGAGAGGGGTATTTGATGATTGATACAGACGAGGGAGAGAAAAAAATTCGGATTGAACGGCTCCATCTTGAACAAGATGCAGGAAAGCTTATTCACGATCGCGATCCAAACAAAAGTTATGTTGACCTCAATCGTTCTGGTTTACCTTTAATGGAGATTGTATCTTATCCTGATATTTCAAGTCCAGATGAGGCAGCCGAGTATTTCAAAAAGATGCGAGTCCTTGTGCGCTTTTTAGAGACATGCGATGGTAACATGGACGAAGGATCAATGCGATGTGATGTGAATGTCTCTGTTCGTCCACAGGGATCAACAGAACTCCGCAACCGATGTGAAATTAAAAATATGAATTCTTTTCGTTTTATTCGTCAAGCGATTGAACATGAAGCCCAACGGCAAGTTAATCTTTATGATGCAGGGGGAGAAGTGAAACAAGATACGCTTCTATTCAACCCAACAACGGGCGAAACAAAGTCTATGCGCTCAAAAGAAAATGCGCAAGACTATCGTTATTTTCCAGATCCAGACTTGTTGCCTCTCGTGATTTCTGATGAAGAATTAGAGAGTGTGAAAAAAGATATGCCGGAATTACCAGATGTCAAACGCCTGCGGTTTATTTCTGAGTATAAATTGTCAGATTATGATGCAAAAATTTTATCTCAAGATAAAGATGTGGCACATTATTTTGAATCTGCTGTGGGAACAGAAAAAAAACGCGATGGAAAAACAGTGGCAAACTGGATGATTTCAGAGTTGTTTGGATATCTCAATAAAGAAAATCGCACGATTGTGGAAAGTCCTGTTTCTCCAGAAAATTTAGGTGAGCTCGTCGATTTAATTACAGAAGATGTGATCTCAGGAAAAATTGCAAAAACTGTTTTTGAAAAAATGCTCGAGTCGAATCATTCTCCGAGAAAGATTGTTGAAGAAAATGGTCTGAGACAAATGAATGATTCAGGAGAAATTGAAAAAGTCATTGAAGAAGTGATTGCAGATAACCCAAGTAAAGTTGCTGTTTATAAAGGGGGAAAAGAATCAATTATTGGATGGTTTGTGGGTCAAGTAATGCAAAAGACGCAGGGGCGTGCAAACCCAGATCAAGTGAATACACTTTTAAAAGAAAAATTAGGACAATAAATGTCGGAACTCGAAATGCTCAAAAGACTGCCACAAAATATTGAAGCTGAACAAGCTTTGTTGAGTGCGATACTTTTAAATAATCGGATTTACGAACGTGTATCCGACTTCTTGCGCGCGCATGATTTTGCAGAAACAGCACATCAAAAGATTTATGACGCCTGTGAACTTTTGATTAGTAAGGGGCATCTTGCAGACCCGATTACATTGAAGAATTACTTTGAACAAAGTGGCACGCTGGATGATGTTGGGGGATTTGAATATCTTGCAAAGATTGCAGACTCAGGATTATCTGCTGTAAATGCCGTTGAATATGCACGCCTTATTCATGATCGCTCTATTCGACGGAATTTGATTGATATTGGGCAAGAAATTGTGGCAGAGGCCTACACGCCGGATCTTGAAAAGCCAGCAACATCTCAAATCGAAACAGCCGAACAAAAACTGTTTGAACTCGCCACTCGCGGAGAAACAGAGGCTCGTCTTGAAGATTTTAAGTCTTCTCTTCAAAAATCATTAGAGATGACAGAATACGCTTTAAAAATGGATGGAAATCTTTCTGGTCTTTCAACAGGATTTTACGGACTTGATAAAAAGCTTGGAGGCCTTCATGGCTCTGACTTAATTATTCTCGCTGCACGTCCTGCAATGGGAAAATCAACACTCGCATTCAATATTGCGTTTAATGCAGCAAATGAAGTGCTCAATGATCGATGCCCAAGTAAACTTAAAGGGCCTGTGGTTTTCTTTTCACTTGAAATGTCCTCTGATCAGATTTCATCGCGTATACTTGCGTCAACAACAGATATTTCTGCGTCACGCATGCGAACGGGAGATATTAATGAAAATGAATTTTCTAAATTGACGCAACATGCCCGTGCAATTGGCGAAGTACCTCTTTTCATAGATGATACAGCCGGTATTAGTGTTCCTGCTATTCGCACACGTGCAAGGCGACTCAAGCGTACACATGGTGGACTTGGACTGATTATTATTGATTACCTTCAGCTTCTTTCTCCTGCAGGGGGGGGGCATAAACAAGAAAATCGTGTGCAAGAATTGTCTGAAATGACACGTGGATTAAAACTTCTTGCAAAAGAACTTGAGGTTCCGGTAATTGCACTTTCTCAGCTCAATCGTGGAGTGGAACAGCGGACAGACAAACACCCGATGCTTTCTGACTTGCGTGAATCTGGATCGATCGAGCAGGACGCCGACATGGTGATGTTTATTTATCGAGAAGAATACTATCTCCAACGTCAAATGGAAGAAAATCCAGATATGAATATTAGTATTAATTGGGATGCCATTCGGAACAAAGCTGAAGTTGTGATTGCAAAACAACGACATGGTCCAACGGGGACGGTTAAACTTGGTTTTAGAGGTGAATTTTCTCGTTTTGAAAACCTTGAAGAAATTCCTGATTCTGATGAGATAAACTAAAATAATCCGTTAACCAATCTGTCCGCCAGAGATCCATCGAATTGGATTCACAAGTGCCCCATTTTTCTTAATTTCATAATGGAGATGATAGCCGGTTGACATACCAGTTGTCCCACAATAACCAATCACATCTCCGCGAGAAACAGAGCTTCCTGCTTGTGTATTATAACTTTTAAGATGGCAATACCGTGTTTTATAGCCACTCGGATGTTCAATTTGGATTGCATTTCCACATCCTCCTCGTGTTTGAGCATACAGCACAACACCGTCTGCGGGTGCGTAAATTGGTTCACCACCATTACAGTCTAAATCTATTCCATAGTGTATTTTCCAGACCTTCAAAATCGGGTGAAGCCTCATACCATATCCACTCACGACATAGTTTGATTCAAGCGGAGAGCCATCAGGAATAGTCGAAGGCGCATTGGATAGTTTTGTGAAGTA
>JAFGXE010000100.1 GCA_016936785.1 Alphaproteobacteria bacterium | reverse complement strand
TAATATTGAAACCCCTGCAAAAACATATATCGCAAAGATTATTGGCGACGCAAAAACATTCGCACATAAAACACCCGCACCAGAAGAGCTGACTCTCAAAGTTGGTGCATTTGTGATGATTCTCAAAAATGATCCAAAAGGAAGATGGGTTAACGGTACAACAGGAACCATCACTTGGATGAGCGACGATGTCATTTTTGTCAAAAAAACAGATGGCAGTGAAGTTCGCATTGAACGGGAAAAATGGGAACATGTAAAATACAACCTCAACGAAAAAACTGAAAAAGTGGAACAGGACGTGATTGGTTCGTTTCAACAGTTTCCACTTAATCTTTGCTGGGCGATGACTATTCATAAAGCACAAGGAAAAACACTTGAACGTGTGGTGATTGATTCAGGAAATGGATTTTTTGAACAAGGTCAACTCTATGTCGCATTATCTCGGTGTATTTCTCTTGAAAATCTTTATCTGAAAAAACCACTTACTTTTTCCGACCTGTCTATTAAAAAATAAGAAGCCAGACAATAATTGAAATCAGATTTGTGTTTCAAAATTTAAAATTTCATTTCTAAATCTTGTTTGTTCTGTAGATAATACATCAATTTTAAAAGACCTTCTTCTAAAGCTTCAAAGTCTGAGAAGCTTGTTAAACAAAGCCTAATCGCTCCCGTTGATTGCTTTGAAATTGAAAAGTCGCCTCCTTGATTGACAAGAATTCCATTTCTTTGCAAATAACCAGAAGTTTCACCACCTTTTAAAGTTTTAAACTTTACCCAAACAGTAGAAGAGTTCTCTTCCAAAACAGCACTATACAATGAAGTTTCTTTCTTAAAAAGAGATTCAAAAAGTCTCTTCCTTTGTAAAAGATCTTTTCTTCGCATTTCAATAATTTTGAAAATATTTTTATTTTCAATCAATTCAGAAATCACCTCCATCAAAATAGGAGACGCAGTCCAAATAGTAAGTCGAGAAAAATTTAAAACCTTTGCATATAAAGAAGGAGGAACAACTAAAAAACCAACACGCAAAGCAGGAGAAACTACTTTTGATAAAGAAGTTAAGTAAAAGGATAGCTCAGGCATAAAACTTGAAATAGGCGGAATCTTATTTTCAGGGAAAGCTCCAAAGACATCATTTTCAACAAGAGGAACTTTCTTTGATATTAAAAGCTCTGCTATTTGTTTTCGTCTTGCTAAAGAAATAGAAGAACCTGTTGGGACAGATACATTTGACATCAAGATAACCGCTTTAGGTGAAAAAGAATTGATGAGATCTTCTAGATCTTCTACCAAAGGCCCCTCTTCATCTGAATCTATTCCTTTTAAGACGATTCCTAACGCATTACCAAGAGACTTCACAGCAGAAGAAGCAAGCGACGCAGTAAGAACTACGTCTCCCGGTTTTGTCAAATAAGCAAGAGATATATACTGAGCATGCAACGCTCCTGCAGACACAATTGTTGTCCCTTGACACCAAGTAGCCCCTAAAAAATTCAACCACTTATACACAGATAAAAGATGCTTTTTATGTGAATTTGTTTCTATTCCAAGAAAATTATCCTTATTCTGTGGATATTCAAGAAAATCTACAAAATTTCTTTTATTAGAAATAACTTGGAATTCTTTTTGAACTAAAGAATCTACGCCACTAAGTTGTGCAGGATAGTTTTCGCTAAAATCAAAAGATTGAATTGTACTTTTCATTTACACTAAACATAACAAAAAAAAACCTTCATATCAATTTTTTTCTACACTTTTCTAAATAAATTTCTTTTATTTTAAAAGAATGCCTTGACAAAATATGTTTTCATTTGTTATTAACATGAAAAGCTTTCAACACAAAAAGAGTCTGTTATTATGAAAAAAGAAGAAGCTCAAAGACTGGCATTTGTTTTAGTTATTGCTCTCACAGCATTGCTTTCACACAGCACAGAGTTTAAAACCCTCGCTTTGATTGCTGGATCTGTTGTATTTTTAAAAATTCTTAAAGAAGATCGTCTGCGATAATCATCTTGATTTCGTTCCTTTCCTTCCCTACTCTTGTATTATGCATTGGTTTTTGATTATTTCTTTTTTGATCTGCACATCTGCTCAGGCAAAACGCAGTATTTTGCCAGACCTTTTTGGTATGCGTCTTACCCCAATAAAAATCACACTTTTTGCTTCAGAAGAAATTCCTGAACAAAAAGTTCACTATCTACAAGAGTTTCCTTGTGAACAAGAAGATAGTTTTTGGGGAACCGGCATGCGTATCTCTGATAGACGCTCTGCTGTTTTGCGTTTGAATTGTTTGTATCCCCCAACAACAATTCTAGTGGCTGTGCAAGAACGCTTTTCTAACTGTCCAAAACTCACTGAAAATTCAGAAGTTCATGCGCTTTTACGATGTCCTTTAACTGAAGATGAAAAAAAACCTGATAATTATCGCACCCTTGATATGAAAGAATGTATAGATGAACCGTTCCTCCCTACTCTCCCTGACACTCAATGAAATCCCAGAAGGGCGATTCGACGCTTTTCTTGCTTCTCAAATTGAAGGAAAGAGTCGCTCTTTTATTCAAAAATTAATTCAAGAAGGTTATCTTCTTGTTGATGGACAGCCCTATACACATGTTCGTCATTTCCCTGAAATTGGATCTGAAATTACGCTTTCTGAGCCAGAACCCATTGAAACAAAAGCAACACCACAAAATATTCCACTTACAATTTATTTTGAAGACAAAGATGTGATTGTTTTTGAAAAACCCGCAGGACTTGTTGTTCATGCCGGCGCAGGTTCTCATGAGCATACGCTTGTGAACGCACTCCTTCACCATTGCAAAGGACAGCTTTCTGCAATTAATGGTGTGATGCGTCCTGGTATTGTTCATCGCCTTGATAAAGAAACAAGTGGTATTATGATTGCGGCAAAAAGCGACCGCGCTTACCATTCTCTCCGCAAGCAATTTGACGATCACTCTATTACGCGTCAATATCTTGGTTTTGTTTGGAACATGCCCCTCCAGTTAGAAGGAACAATAGAAAAACCGTTGGGAAGACATGCTCACCATCGCCAAAAAATGACCATTAAAACCGGTGGAAAACCTGCACGAACAGACTATGAAGTCCTTGAAACATTTGAGAATAATAAAATTTCTCTTGTTGAATTTACACTTCACACCGGACGCACACACCAAATCCGGGTGCACATGCAAAATCTCGGATGTCCTATCATCGGGGATAAAGTTTATGGAAAAGATGCACGCATGCTTGAAACCATTAAAAATTCTGAAGCAAAAGAAATCATCAAAAACCTCTCCCGTCATCAGCTCCACGCTGAACACCTTGGATTTATTCACCCTGTTTCTGAACAAGAAATGAGCTTTGATTCTGATCTTCCTGAAGATATGCAAGAATTATATGAGAATATATCTTGACATTTAGATATTCTTCCTGTAAAGTTCCACAATCCAAAATAACAAAGGAGCATAATATGCTGAATGAAGATCATTTATACGAAATAGAAATAGAAGATTTAGAAAAAGCCAAAGAATCTGCAAAAAAAATATTTGAAATAGCTTCTTCTGATTTTAGATTCTTTAATAGGAAATAATTTAACAGAAGCTTTAGAAAAAATTAATGAACTAAAAAAACTGACTAGTTATGCACTTGTTGAATCCGATCATCAAGCAAGGCTTGTCACAAACGATATCATCAAAAATAACGATCTCGATATTCTAAAAGAAAGAAAAGATATATTAAATTGGCTTAGTGCGATTCTTCTTGATGTTTCTTCATCAGAAGGGGCTGGCGACACAGAGAATTTTAACTATACCCTCACACGAGGTAAAATTGAACTTCTTCTTGAGATACTTAATCATAAAATACAAAAACTTACAAAAGAAGCTTCAAATAATATGATTTCTTCAGAAGAAGCTTGGATAGCAATAGAAGGAAAAACGCGTTAATTTATTTTTCCACAACAACAAATGCAAGGGCTGTTCCATTCTCATCCGCGAGAGAAAGATGGATCATGCCCTTAATTTTTTGATCAAAAAATTCTTTTGTTGTGCCATGAAGAATGACAAAAGGTTTTCCGAGATCATCTGACGCTATCTCAATATCCGCAAAGTTTATTCCTTGGCGAATACCGGTGCCAAACGCTTTAGACACGGCTTCTTTCGCCCCAAAAAATTTCGCAACTTTTTGTGCACGTTTTTCTTTTTTAACCTTCTTAACAGATTCAATTTCGTTTAGATGACAAATGCGCTTAAGAAAGAGGTCTTCTTCTTTTTGAAGAATCTTTTCAATCCGTTCTATTTTAACAATATCTGTGCCTACACCGTAAATCATTTTTCACCCTTATATTTTTTGAGTGATTTAATCGCAAGTCCATACACAATTACGTAACTCAGAATAAATAACGGAATAGATCCTATTAACATGGGGAACCAGATACGCCAGACTTTTTCCATAAAAAGTGTTTGATCCAAACTCCACACAGCAGTCACAAAATGCTCAAACATTTGAAATAAAGAAACTGGAGAAAGGTCGACATGGCCAACTTGAGGAACAAGCATCACTCCAACTAAATACATAACATACCAAATAAATGGAAATGTAATTGGATTACCAACAAGCGAACTGAGCGCTCCTGCGATCACATTCCCGCGAATTAAAAGTCCGAGAAGCCCCACTAAAATAAGATGAAAACCAATAAAAGGTGTCATTGAGACAGCGACACCCAAGGCAACACCTCGCGCAATAGACTCCGTTTCTCCCTTGAGACGTAAGACACGCAAATAAATATATCTTCCCGCACGGCGAAAGCCAATCTGAGGGTAAATAAAGTTCAAAATCTTTCGCCATAAAGGCAGGGGCGTCGCCCGTTTAAACATCATATAAAAATCCTTTTCTCACATAACCATGATGGTAAACCATCGTTTGAACTTCTCTGTAATCCAAATTTCTTTTGTTTTTCTTTGTTTCACTCGTTTCAATTTCTCTAAAATCGATTTACCCTTCAATTTTACCCTTTTTCTTTCCTTTTTCCAACTCTTTTCTAAGATAGAAATTAATGCTTGAAAAACAAGAAAAAGTTCTCTAAAATGAGCGAGCAAAATATGGAGACAAACACGATGAAAAAAGGTATTCACCCAAAATATAACGAAATTCCTGTTAAAATGACAAACGGGGAAGAAATTACAATTTACTCAACACTTTCAAACGGTTTCACACTTGAAGTTGATCCACATTCACATGTTGCTTGGACAAAAGGCAAAGGTGTTCAAAAATCACGTGGACGCTCAGAGGCATTTAATAAAAAATTCGGTTCATTTGTAAGCTAAAGAGGAAACATTGGGCTGGACCTCCACAAGTATTTCAAAACTCAAAAATCTCTGGGAAAAAGGGCTGTCTACATCTGAAATTGGTGTTAAGCTTGGACTTTCAAAGAATGCTATTGTTGGAAAAGCGCATCGCCTTGGATTGAAGTCGCGTGCATCTGCAACAAAAAAAATAAAACGAAAGATTCAAAAACCTGTTCGAAAAGAAATCTTAGCAACTCCGGAAAAACTACAAACCGTATCACCTGCTGATATTTCTGAAAAAAAAGTAACTCCGCCAGCATCAAAAAAGAAGAAAAATGGCAAGATCATTTCTATTTTAGATCTTAAACCTGATATGTGTCGCTGGCCAATGGGAGATCCTCGCTCAGAAGATTTTTCTTTCTGTGGTGAAAAAACATTTGGGAAAAAACCTTATTGTTTGAAACATTGTTCTGAAGCATACACTGTCTCAAATTCAAAAGAAAAAGAGAAGCAACATGATGATTCGCAAGATAAAAGCGAATAATTCATCTTCTGGTCTCGTTGAACATTTTGTTGAAACAGACACTTTGAACTTTACAGCTTATTTCGACCAATCTGAAAAAAATCTTCTGTTCGTTCTTGATCGTTCCAATGACTCCATTAGCCCAAATACACGCCTTATTCTTTCTCGAGAAGATGATTCACGAAGTTGGGATGATATTCTTTCTCAAGATTATAAAGTTGATCTTGAAAAAATCCGTCCGAAAGAAGGTCACCTATACCAACCACTTGATATTGAATATGAAAATCTCTTTCTTTATAAAAGTTTTCTTGAAAATTCAGAAAACGATCTTGCAGCAAAGCGCCTTAAACTCAATCGCGAAAAACAAGCTCTTGATCATACAATCAAACGTCTTGATGAGGAAACAGACACACTCCATAAATCTCAACAAACTGTGATGAGCTCTCGTAAATCTGTTGAAGATTACACAAATCGTCTTAATCGTTTGAAGCAACGCAAAAAAGCGATGGAAAAAAAGAAGAAAGAAAACCCCAAATCTATTTCTCCAGAAAAAGAAGCACGCCTAGAAAACTCCCTTGATCGCAACAATGAAGCTGTAAAATCACGTGTTAAACGCCTCCATCATGCAGAAAAACGTGTTGAAAAGGCCAAAGAACACATCATAGAAATCAAAGAACGTCTTCATAATATCAAAGAACGCCTCGGTGTTTATAAAGAAGATGAACTTTATTTACTCGCTGCAAAACCAAAAGTTATTGAAGTTTCTTCTCCTCAAAAAGAAGAAATCATTGATCCTCCTTCTAGCACACTTGAAAAACCGAGTGCGCTTCCACACACACCTCAGTATACACATTTTTGGGATATTGAAATCTCAGAACATGAAATCCATATTTTTCATCTTCTCAGTCTTATTCTGATTGGGTTGCTCCTTCTTTTGTTCATTGTCATAAAGGTTTCATAGCGTGACTGAAAAAACACCTGAATATTGGATGAAACTCGCTCTTGATGAAGCAAAGAGAGCTGAATCTCTTGATGAGATTCCTATTGGAGCTGTTCTTGTTGATTTAGAAACAAATACACTTATCACCAAAGCGCATAATATTACTCAAATGACTCAAAATTCGCTCAATCATGCAGAAAAAGTTTGTCTTGAACATGCCATGACTTTACGTGGAGAAAAAGTTCTTCCGAATACAGCTCTTTACACAACACTGGAACCTTGCCCTCTTTGCGCAACAGCAATTTCTTTTTCACGCATTAAAAAATGCTATTTTGCCGCAGGCGATCCAAAAGCAGGTGCTGTGATTCACCACACCAAGCTCCCAACAATGCACCCGCACTTTTTTAAAACAGAATATATTCAACTCAAAGGTTCCATTGAACAAGACAGTATACAACTTTTAAAAAACTTTTTTCAAAAACAAAGAAAGCACTCTTAACGTGCTTTCTTTTTGCAGTAAAATAAAGAGCCTTTCGGCTCTTTTTTTTATTCTGACTTCGGAGAGAAGTAATCTTTGATGGCCTCATCTTTACGTTCAACCCCGTATTCTTGTTCTAAAAATCCCATAAAGTCATCATAAATCATCGCGCCCATTTGCGTACTCAAATATGTTTTTGCCTGCGCATAAGAATCTGATGTTTTTGAAATATTTGGTGTGATGATGTCTTCAATTTTAACAACAGTTGCGCCATCATCATTTTTCACAATAAAAAGATCTCCCTTTGTCCCCATAAAAATCTGAGAAGAAAGCTTTGGGTGAATAGCTGTATTCCGCGTAATGTTCTGTGTATCACCGCTCATAACCTTAGATTCTTTAACTTGCTTCAAAAAGGCATTTGCTTGAAGATAGCTTCCAATTTCTTTCTCTTTATCTTCCCACAACTTTATCACTTTTGACTTTACTTCTTCTAACGGAAGAGGTTTTGATTCCACAATCTTTTCTGGACGGAGTAAAACAAAATCTTTTTCTTCTTTTAGAAGATTTGTTTCTAAACCTTCATCCACAGAAAACGCATGTCTAAAGTTTTCTTGAGATACAGGAAGGACAACTTCTTTTCCAGCTGTTGTTTTGCCTTCTAGAGTAACAAGGGCAGTTTTTCCATAAACTACATTCAGTTTTTTTGAAATTTCCTCAAAAGAGGCTCCTCCCATAGCTTCATTTTCAACTTCTTCTGAAAGTTTTAGAAATGCCTCTTTATCTTTAGCTTGAGATTCTTTGATTATTAAGTAACTGACTTGACGATACTCAGGTTGAATAAAATAGTGTTTATTTTGTTCGTAGGTCGAAACAAGATCCGCCTCAGATGGCACTTTATTCAGAGACACATTTGCTTTTGGAAATGATTTAAGTGTCACTTTTCGGATTTGTGCATGATATTGTGCCAATCCTTTTAGAATTACTTCTGGAAGAACGCTCACGCTTTCAAGACTACTCCGCAAAAGATAGCGTGTATGTTGACTTGCAATACTGTTCAAAAATTGATGTTCAGAAATACCATTGTAGCTCAAAATTCGTTTGAAGAGCTCGGCTGAAAATTTTCCATTCTCAAAAAATTCCTTTTGAGATTGTACTTGGTTCAGCGTAAATTCATCTGAAGCAAACATTTTCATATCATACGCTGTTTGGTCAAGCAAAATACGTGCCGTCATATTTTTAATCACCTGTTCAACAAGCATTTCATCTTGAAGAAAAGGTGTCGGCATGCTTTTTCCCATAATTTGTTGCAACTGCATGCGTTGACGTTTGACCTCTTCTGACAGCGTTCCAAGAGAAACATCTGTTTTCCCAATTGAAAGAACCGTTCTTTTGTCACCCATTCCAAAAATATATCCGGTGATTCCCCATGACATAAAGCTTAAAAAAATCAAAGCAAGAAAAGCTTTTGCAACTTTTGTTTCTGCAAATTTACGCATTTTATTCATTGGTAAAATCTCCTTTTTAATATTCCCTCTAAAGATTAGGAAAGTTCCCCCTTTGAATCAAGGAATTTATTAAAAAAAGATCATCATTTGGATAAAAAAGAATAATTGCATGATTTATTTTAAATAAGAACGAATCATAAGATCCGCATCAATGAGCTGTGCAATTTCTTTTGTACTATTTGGAAATTTTGCTGGCGTAAATTTCTCAATCTGATTTGTAAAAGGTTGTGCTATTTTCATATCATAAAGCATTTGAATAAAATATCTCTCTGGCGTTTCCTTCAGATTTCCTTTCCCAATCAATCCCTCAGATTGATAAATATATAATGGTTTTTGTGCAACAGTTGTTTTTGATAATGAACGAACAGTTGGTGCAACAACAATAAGAATATCTGCCCAAGCAAGAAGCCCTGAATATGATGGAGATTTTCTTCCTTTTGATGTGTAAAAATAGTCATGTTGAATTCTTCTTTTCAGAAAAACCGTTTGTTTCCGTGTTGTTTTTCTCGATGTTGCCAGTAAAAGAGAAGCATTTTTTTCTTCCTTAACTTTATTAATTTTATCTGCAAAAGCTTGAATATCTTCCGATGTAAAAGGTTGTTTTGGCGTTGTTCCTCCAACAAAAATGCAAATCCGGGGAGTTTTTAAATTCTTAAACTTATTTTCCCACAACTTATATGCACTCTGAATTTCTTTCTCTGTTAAACAGTGTATTTCAC
>JAFGXE010000099.1 GCA_016936785.1 Alphaproteobacteria bacterium | reverse complement strand
GTTGCAACAGCGAGTGAAAGTAAACTGATTTTTTTCATAAGTTTCTCCTTATTGTTTGCGTTCCTAATGAACGTATAACGAATCATACCCATATTAAATGGGGGGTTTCAAGTAAAAAATTAAGTATATTATTACAATATATTACAAATGACTTCAGAGTTGATTATTTTTGAATTCTTCTTTATACTTTTGTCTAATGAAAAAATATGATGTTCTTGTTGTTGGTGGCGGTCACGCGGGTGTTGAAGCCAGTTGTGCCTCTGCGCGTCTCGGATGTCAAACGCTTCTTGTGACATTTTCACAGGATAATCTCGGAAAACTTTCTTGTAATCCATCTATCGGAGGGTTAGGGAAAGGTCATATTGTCCGTGAAATTGATGCGTTAGATGGTGTAATGGCGCGTGCCGTTGATGAAGCAGGGATTCATTTTCGGGTTCTCAATCGTTCTAAAGGGTATGCTGTTCAAGGGCCACGCGCACAACTCGATCGCAATCTTTATCAAAAAGCAATTCAAAAGCATGTTGCACAGCAAAAAAATCTCACTGTTCTTGAAGATGAAGTGATTGATATTCTTCTCGAAGATAAAAAAGTAGTGGGTATTCAGACGAAGAAACAAGGTACAATCTTAGCGAAAAGTGTTGTTCTTACAACCGGGACATTTTTACGCGGTCTTATGCATGTTGGAGAAGAAAAAACAGTTGGGGGGCGTATCGGGGAGAAAGAAGCTGTAAAGCTTTCTGAGGGGCTGGAAAACCTCGGTATTCAACTCGTGCGTTTGAAAACAGGGACGCCCGCGCGCTTAAGAAAAAGCTCTTTGAATTTTGACGTGTGCGAGATTCAGCCGAGTGATGAAAATCCTGAGCCATTTTCTTATCTGACAAAAGAAATTACAAATCCTCAAGTTGATTGTTATTTAACAGAAACACATGAAGCTATTCATGAAATGATTCGGAATAATTCTGAACGTGCACCATTGTATAATGGGCAGATTGCCTCAACAGGTCCGCGCTATTGTCCGAGTATCGAAGATAAAGTGATGCGATTCAAACACCACCAAAAACATACTGTATTTCTTGAACCTGAAGGGCTGAATTCTGATCTCGTTTATCCAAATGGCATTTCAACGTCTTTGCCAAAGGATATTCAAGAGAAAATGATTCACAGTATTAAAGGCTGTGAGAATGCCGAGATTGTACAATATGGGTATGCGATTGAATATGATGCGATTGATCCACGCATGCTGAAACCGACGCTTGAAGCGAAAGATTTTGAGGGACTTTTCTTTGCCGGGCAAATTAATGGCACAAGTGGCTATGAAGAAGCCGGGGGGCAGGGACTGATTGCCGGTCTGAATGCGGGTTTAAAGGCACAAGGAAAAGAGTCTTTTATTTTGTCTCGCACACAAGGATATATTGGTGTTCTGATTGATGATATCACAACATTAGGGGTCGATGAACCCTATCGGATGTTTACATCACGTGCGGAATATCGCCTCTATCTCAGAGCGGACAATGCGGATCAACGCCTCACGCCATTTGGGATACGATTAAAATGCGTGTCTCAAGAACGGAAAGAAGCCTTTTTGGAAAAGCAAGACGCATTAGTACATGCAAAAGAGATGTTGCAGTCAAAGCGTCATAATGGAAAATCATTTTGGGAGCATCTTAAAAATCCTCAGATGGATTCGACGGATTTAGGTGTTCAAATCGACGAATCGATTCGCAAACAAATCGTGATTGAGGCAAAATATGAAGGATATATTCATCGTGAACAGGCCGATATTGCAAAATATGAGAAAGACCTTGCAAAAAAAATACCGCTGGATTTTGACTACAAAAAGATTTCAGGTTTGACAAACGAAGTGCAACAAAAACTCGAAAAAACAAGACCTTCCACACTGGCTCAAGCCAAACGTATTCAAGGAATGACTCCCGTTGCAATCATCACCCTGATGAAAAAAATATAGGTTTTAAAAATTTTACTTGATTTTGTAAAAAGGGAAGACTAGATTGTCTTTCCGAAAGATATTTTTATATTTAAAAATTAAATAGTCCCATAGCTCAGTTGGTTAGAGCACGCGTTCAACTTTGAAGGCGAGGTCGGTGGTTCGAATCCACCTGAGGACTACTCTCATACTGGTTGATTTGCTCTAGGGGGGGCATCGGAACCTCTGTCGCAAGGCAGAGGTTCTTTATTTCTTAAGGGAGGATTTTGAAAGATTCTTTCCATTTAGCGAGCATATTGTCTGAGCCAGAAAGATAGCATTTGATCTTTGTTGCGAGGGCTGTAATCCCAGCACCAACAAGTCCTGTGCCAACACCACCAACAACAGCACCTTTAACAAAATCAGATTTTTTCATGAAAGCTTTCTTTTCAATATCAATGTCATTTCCAGCATCGTCTCCGTATGGCGCGTCAATTTCTTTTTCTATACATTGAGAGGGATCAAGTTCAATATGAACAATACGATGTCCGGCAATTTCTTGATTATCTATATTTCCCATTTCGCCATGCCCTTCTGCAGAGATAATCTTTTCCTCTTTTACACCTTTAGTGAGTAAGTTATCTTTTACAGCAATTGCGCGATTTAAGCTGAGTGTCTTGTTATAATCTGAACTTGCCGTTGTTGAAGTGTAGGCATCTATATCTGCTGTGACACATTCATGTTGGTTCATAAATGTTGCAATTTCTGTCAGTATTTTTTCACCTTCAGGCTTAATCTCATATTTATCAATATCAAAATAAACTGTATTATTAAGATCTTCTTCTTCAAGATCAACATAGATACGGCCCCCTTCTGTTGTTATAATTGCTTTTGTTTCAGCGAGAGAAGTCTTTAGTTGTCCTGTTATAGAATCTATATTAAGATAAGCAATACAGTCGGATGCTTTATCTGGTGTTAAGCCACCAGTTTCTGATAGCTCGTTGCGAAGATTCGTTGCTGTTTTATGTGTTTGATTCTTGATATTCTTTGCAATTATATCAACAGCATTTTCATCTGTAATACCACATTGATTGCGGAGAACTTCTTTTATGTTTTTAGAGTAAGCAATAATACGTTGATACAGGTATCCGCCACCAACTGCGCCAAGTGCGGCGGATCCGAGTCCAATACCAGCAATCAAAGCATTTCGTTTTTTAGCAGCACTAGGGAAAAGTTCTTTACCACAAATCTTATTTTCGCCTTCCCAAACAGTGGCTGTTTCGAGGACTTTATTTCTGCGACGCGCTTCAACAGTAAATTTACACAATGCTTTGTTGAGATCGTAAACACCATAGGCATCGAGGCAACGTTTGTGCACAGCAATTCCTGATTCAATTCCGGCCATTTTAGAATCATTCCCGAGGCCACGACACATAACAGAAATCATTGGGTCGATCGCCATCATGACT
>JAFGXE010000098.1 GCA_016936785.1 Alphaproteobacteria bacterium | reverse complement strand
GGACCTGTTGCAAAAGCACAGAAGAAATTTTTGAAATTTTAAGGATAAACCATGAAACGATTGATTTTAGCAAGCTTAATTTTTCCTCTCAGTGTGTTTGCACAAGCACCTGCTTTGCCAACTGGTCTTGGAGAGGAAACAGCAGAAACGCTGTGGAAAGATCAAGCCTATTCAACAAATTGGGATATGAGTGGATTTGTCGAATCGCGTTTTGGGATGAGAACGCAGGATCAGGATTTTCAGAATGATGTTTCACTTGCTGAAATACGGTCTCATTTAGATCTTGAATACGCACCTCAGGCATTTACATTCAAGCTTTCGGGAGATGTTCTCTATGATGATGTCGAAAAAGACGATTTTGAAATAGATAGAGGAGCAGGGTGGTTTGATCTCCGTGAAGTAAATGTTTCATTTCGCCCCCTTTCTTTTATGGATGTAAAAGTTGGACGGCAGATTTTGACTTGGGGAACAGGCGATATGGTTTTTATTAATGACTTATTCCCGAAAGATTGGAAATCGTTTTTTTCTGGACGGGATGATGCTTATTTGAAGGCGCCATCGGATGCAATAAAAACATCATTCTTTTCGGATATTGCAAATCTAGATGTAGTGTATCTCCCGCGACATAATGCGTCTCGGTTTATTGACGGATCACGGTTGTCGTATTTTTCTCCAAGTCTTATGCGTCCGGTTTCAAATGAAGATCCTGAGATGGTTGTAGATGAAAATAATGGCTGGTTTAAAGATGACGAAGTGGCCATGCGTTTGTCGCGTTCACTTGGATCTACAGAAATAGCAGGGTATATGCATCTTGGATACTGGAAGACACCAGAAGGAATGGATGTTTTGGGAACACCGTTTTTTCCACGTTTGAATGTCTATGGTGCGAGTGTGCGAAGTCCATTCCAAGGGGGAATCTTTAATCTTGAAGCAGGATATTATGATAGTCCTGATGACGCAAAAGGAAATAATCCTTTTGTGCGAAATTCTGAGTTTCGCGGTTTGATTGGATTTGAGCGGGAAGTTGCGACAAATTTAACACTTGGACTTCAATATTACACAGAAATTATGCAAGATTATGATGCCTATCTTGCGACATTGCCTTTGGCTAACTTGGCACGAGATGAACAGCGCGATCTAATTACAACGCGTTTGACGTATATGCTTAATCAGCAAACATTGATTTTGTCCTTGTTTAATTATTATAGTCCGACGGATGAAGATGGTTATGTGCGTCCAAAAGTGACCTATAAAGCGACAGATGCGTGGACATTTGAAGTGGGAGCGAATATTTTCTGGGGAAAAGAAACACCTTTGCCTGGAGATGGTTATAATACGACTTTCTTTGGGCAATTCGAAGAGAATACCAATGTGTATGTGTCTGGACGATTAAACTTTTAAATCCAATCGGTATGAAGAAGTATAGATCCCCCGACCTCCGTCGGGATGACGAAAAGAAGATGTCATCTCGACAGAGAACATTTATGTTCAACGAGAGATCTCATAATGTTTGGCAGAGAGTCAAAAAAAGAAAGTTCACGGATGTTGGAGGGAGATTTCTCAGGCTTAAAGCCTTTCGAAATGACAAGACGGTGAGATCCCGGATCAAGTCCGGGATGACAGTAGTATAAAGGACTGGATCCCGACCTGCGTCGGGATGACAGAAAAAAGGTGTCATTCCGAACGTATGTGAGGAATCTCCTGAGATTTTGGCAGTGAGTCGGTGGGAGATTTTTCAGGCGAAAGCCTTTCGAAATGACAAAAGAAGAGATAAGAACAATTGTTTTAGAAGAGTTTTTGTTTTAATTCTTTTACTTTTTCTGGATTGAGTTTGTTATAGAGGTAGATATAAAATGGGCGGTCACGAAAGGTCGGATCTGAGACGACATTTTTGACGAAGAATGAAAAAGATGATTTTTGAAG
The DNA here is from genome assembly GCA_016936785.1 of Alphaproteobacteria bacterium. GTDB lineage: Bacteria > Pseudomonadota > Alphaproteobacteria > Rs-D84 > NBLK01 > JAFGXE01. The sequence continues at coordinate 4,872 of JAFGXE010000098.1, read as the reverse complement.
TTTGATGCGTTCGGAGGGGTCTTCTTGTTTTTCTCCTTTTAATTCACAGTCTTTCGCAATGAAATAATGAATATGGCTGTCTACATTTCCGGCGAATTCCCAGGAAAAAAGTTTTGACCATTTTTTACTTTTGAGTCCTGTTTCTTCTTCAAGTTCGCGTTTGGCAGCCTGAAGAGGCGTTTCTCCTTTTTCGACAGATCCGCCAATGAGACCGAGAAAAACTTTTTGATGAGGTTGTTTTTGTCAGGCGTAATAGACATTTCCTTCTGAATCAACTGGGATAATGACGGCGCCATCTTGGTGTCGGAGAGCTTCAAATAGGCGATCTTCTCCATTATAAACTTTTTGTGTCCATTGAAAAATATCAAATAGGACGCCTTTAAAGACGTGTTTTGCACGGGAGGGTATTTTCATGATCTAACCTTGAATGAACCCTTCAATATCTGATGGTATATTCAGTGGATGACAAGCAATGTCGCGTCCAATCCGACCGGCTAATCCACATAAAACACGACCTGATCCAAATTCATACGCATGTTCAACGCCATGGTCGACTGCTTCAGAAATACATTCTGTGAATCGGACAGGTTGTGTGAGTTGTTCAAGAAGGTGTTTTTTTATAACTTCAGGATCTTCTTCTGTGTTTGCGCTGTAATTTGAAATGAAAGGTAAAAGTGGTTTTTGAAGAGAAATATTTTGCATAAATTCTATCATCTTTTCTTTTGCCGGTTGCATGAGCGCACTGTGAACTGGCACAGAAACAGGGAGGATCATAGCGCGTTTTGCGCCTTCTTTTTTCGCGAGCTCAAGGGCACGTTCGATGGCAGGAGTGTGTCCACTAATGACAATTTGTCCGGGGCAGTTATCATTCGCGACTTGGCACATTTCTGTTAAATTTGAAGCTCTTCTACACACTTCATCAACCAGAATCATATCAAGTCCAAGAACAACAGCGATTGCACCTTGTCCAATAGGCGAAGCTTCTTGCATGAATTGTCCGCGTGCACGAAGAATTTTTGCCGTGTCTGAAATTGAAAGACTGTCGACTGCACAAAGTGCACTATATTCTCCGAGTGAATGTCCGACAACAAAATCTGCAAGTTCGTTAATCTTTTTTCCTTGTTCTTTTTCAAGTGCGCGCAATGCTGCGATTGAAACTGTCATCAGTGCGGGTTGTACATTTTCTGTAAGCGTTAATTTTTCTAAGTCACCATTAAAAATAAGATCTGAGAGTTTTTCTCCGAGTGATTCATCCACTTCTTGAAATACTGCTTTTGCTTCAGGGTAAGAGTTATAAAATTCTTTTCCCATTCCAATTTGTTGAGATCCTTGTCCTGGGAACATGAATAAGACTGACATCTTTTTTTTCCTTTCACTTAATTTTATTTTCTTACAGAATAACCTATTAAACGCGAAAATCAATTGCTTTTTTTATCGACATATTCTCTATTTTATGATACGGTGCGGTGAAAAATGTATTATAAAAAGGAAAATGAAAAATGTATTTGGCAGATATTTTATCAGAAAAAATTGATAAACCTCTTGTCTTTGTCGGTCTTATGGGGGCAGGAAAAACGAGCATCGGAAGACGTGTATCGCGAAGATTAGGCCTTCCTTTCAAAGACTTAGATAAGGAAATTGAGAGAACTTCTGGGATTTCAATCGTTGATCTTTTCTCTCTTTACGGAGAAGAATCTTTTCGTAAAAGTGAGGCTGGCGTTTTAAGGCGTGTTCTTGAAACACAACCTAAGATTAAGGTTGTTTCAACGGGAGAAGGCGCATTTCTATGTCCGAAGAACCGTGAATTTATTCTTGAAAATGCAATTTCAATTTGGCTTAAGGCGGATCTTGAGCTTTTGGTTAAGCGGACAGCTCATCGGGATACACGTCCACATTTGTTGAATGTGAATGCTCGAGAAGTGTTAATGAAGTTAATTGATGAGCGTTATCCTGTTTATGCCGAAGCTGATTTTACCCTCGAAACAAAAGACGAGCCTGTTAAGTATACGGTTGAACATGTGTTTGAGCTTTTAGGAAAATACTATGGCGTTTGAGATTAAAACATTTGGTTGTCGTCTGAATGCATTGGAAAGTGAGCGAATACGGGATTTTCTTAAAGATGAATCGTGGGCGCAAAAAACAACTGTTTTTCACTCATGTGCAATTACAGGAGAGGCGGAACGTCAACTTCGGCAGGCAATTCGAAAATACAAAGCTGAAAATCCTGATCGAGAGATTATTTTGACAGGGTGTGCAGGGCAACTCAATCCAGATCGCTATCTTGATATGGGGATTGTGACAAAAGTTATTGGGAATACCCATAAAATGAATCCCGATGCCTACAAAAGTACAGATCGTCGTGTCTGGTATTCATTACTTGGGACACATAAAATGCCGTATGAAAAAGAAGTAGCTTCTCATTTCCCGAATCATACAAAAGCATTTGTTCAAATTCAGCAAGGGTGCGATCATTTTTGTACGTATTGTGTTGTGCCATCAACCCGAGGGCGTTCCTATAATCTCCCTAAGAATGAGATAGTTAAATCTATTTGTAAATATATTACATTAGGATACAAAGAGATTGTTTTGACGGGAGCGGATATTGCGTCTTGGCGTAATCCTCAGAATGAAAAAGAGGTTTTAGCAGACTTAATTCGAGATATTTTTAGTCAAATTAAAGAATATTTTTGGTTGCGATTAAGTTCTTACGATCCTGCTGTTTCTGCAACAGAGATTTTTAAAATTATGTCTGAAGATACGAGGCTTTGTCCGTTTTTACATATTTCCATGCAATCTGGACAAGATGATGTTCTGGAAAAAATGCGTCGGCGTCATACTCAAAAAGATATTGAAAATCTTATCCGAGAGGGAAAAGATCTTGTCCCGGATATTTTATTTGGCGCGGATATTATTACAGGATTTCCAACAGAAACAGAGCCTCAATTTGAAGAAACATATCAGTTTGTAAAGAGAATGAATGCGCTTGTTCATCTTCATATTTTTCCTTATTCGCCACGTTCTGGGACAGTCGCCTATGAATGGAAAAGCAATCGGACTGAAGCAAAAGAGCGGGCAAAACGTCTTCGAGATCTAAAGCTTGAAAAGCAAAAAGATGTGTTTTCAAGATTCCTTGGGAAAGAACTAAAGGTTTTGAGCGAAGGAAAAGATGGCTATACAGCGAATTATATTAAGGTACATTTTAGAACTGTTTATCTGAAAGGGCAATTTGTTGATGTTGTTTCAAATAAAAAGGTAATTTCTTCTGGAGATGTTGTTTTAGTTGAATCGTAAGAGAGAGAGCCCGACCTGCGCTCGAGATGACACACGGGGTAATGTTTAATTTTGGGCGTGACAGGAGAAAATCATAAATGATTTTGTCGGCTAGCTGTCGCTTGCGCCGATGTTTCCTAAAAATAACATATCATGTTATTTTCTTGACGGAAAAACCTTCTCAAGGTTCGACTCCTTTTCGCCCGAAAATAAAAAAAACATTCTAAAGAATGTTTATTTTTTAAATGGTGGGCGTGACAGGAGTCGAACCTGTGACCTCTACAATGTCAATGTAACGCTCTAACCAAACTGAGCTACACGCCCTCAAGTGTTTTTGGATTTTATATGATTTCGTTTTTAATTTCAAATACTTTTTTGTTTATATGTTTGGTTGAATTGCATTGCTGAAAAGTAAGGCAATAATCCTAAATTTATAGGATTGTTCTACAATGGATATAATCTTTATAATCTCGCGAGATAAATAAAATATTTGAGTCAGTTTCTATTGCTTTCCCGAGTAGGTGTTTCTGGTATTATGCAAAATAGATTCTATTAAGGGTTGTTTTCTCTTGCATCGTATTGTCGAATCACATATCTTGTCCGGCTATGAGTATTGTTTTATTTATTTTGATTGAAAGATATTGGAAAAAAAGGCACTTAAATCAGTCCTAAGAGGGTGATTGCTGTTGCTATATTTGCAAAAGGGGCGAGAGGGAGCGCCCGTTTTTTTGTATATATTGCATAGGCGCTAAATAAAAGCGTTGTGATTAACAATGTGTAAGACAGCCCTAACGGTCCAACCCAAGCCCCTATCATTGCTAAGAGTTTTGTGTCTCCAGCTCCGATTCCGTCGGGGCGAAATTTATATGAAGCAAAGGCTAAAAGAGAGGGGAGAAAGTATCCAATTAATGCACCTGAGAGTGATTCAAACGGAGAAAGGGGGGTAAAGATTGAAAAATGTGGGAGTGTAAGTCCAACTAAGAGAACAGGGAGTGTAATAAAGTCTGGGATAATGCGTTTTTGCCAATCTGTAAGAGATAAAAAGAGAAGGGCAACAAAAAGAATGGCTGTGAATGGTGCAATGAGATCAAAAGCGAGGTTCAAATTATATTTGAAATACAGTGCGCTAAAAAAAACCAAAAATAAAATTATTGAAACAAGAATATCTCTTTTTTTCCAAAGCGTTTCATCAAAAACATGCCAAAGTAGATGAGGAAGCGTTGTTGGATATTTTTTTACAATAGCCCGCGTCAATGGCAGGATAAATGGCAGGAAAATTAAAAGAATAAGAGCTGTTATAATCATTCTTATCCTTCCATAAAGTGGATCACAATTTTAGGGCGTTTGAACTGTGAGGTAAAGTCTTTTAGGCCTTTTCGAACAGCGGTATTAATCTTTTGCTCTTGTCGAGATTGACTTGTGCGATCTTCTTTTGAAAAGCCTTTAAACACTTGGATGACTTCATTGAGAATACTTTTTTTGATCATTCCTGTTGTGTCGCTTTCGAAAACACCAAGAGAAGAAATAATTGGTTTTCCAATAAGGTTTCCTTTTTTATCTTTCTGAAGAGAAATCAAGATGGCGCCTTCATGATAAACTTTC
>JAFGXE010000097.1 GCA_016936785.1 Alphaproteobacteria bacterium | reverse complement strand
GATGATACGGACGAACAAGAGTATGATGAATATGGCAATCCAATCCAACAAAGTCGCAATACTTCTGCACGAAGTGGACGTGGGTCATCTTCTGCATCATCAACGCGTGGATCAACTGCACGAAGTGGACGTGGATCATCTTCTAGATCATCAACGCGTGGATCAACTGCACGAAGCGGACGTGGATCATCTTCTACATCATCAACGCGTGGGTCAACTGCACGAAGTGGACGTGGATCATCTTCTACATCATCAACGCGTGGATCAACTGCACGAAGTGGACGTGGATCATCTTCTACATCATCAACGCGCGGATCAACTGCACGAAGTGGACGGGGCACATCTGCCACAACAACACGTGGGTCAACCGCACGAAGCGGACGGGGCACATCTGGAACTGAAAGAATGGCAACATCCGGAAGTGTTGGTGGACGCTCTCGTGGATCAGGTCGCACAACAACGGCACGTTCTGCATCAACGCCAACTTTTACAGGGTCTCCTGTTGCAGGTAGCGCCGTTGCAAATACGTCAATTTTTGCACAAGAGGAAGATGTTAACCTTGAAGAACAAATTTTATCTACTGAAGAATGTAAGAAAAGATATGAAGCTTGTATGGGAGATTTTTGTCAGGATCCTTCTAATAAATACAATCCCGGAACTTGTCTTTGCCACCCCTCTATCAGTAAATTTCGCCCACGTGAAGAAGGCCTTTTCCAAAAACTAAAACGGATTCAAATTATGAATTCTCAAAAAGAAGCACTTAAGCTTGGAACAACATATAAAGCCTACAACGACGACGTTGCTGAACAAATGGGATTTAATGAAGAAGATGAGAATTCTGATGATCCTTGGGCAGATAGCGTTGATTTTGGCATTGGTAATTTGATGGACGGCGGTGATGCTAAACGAAAAGAAGGCGATGCTTTAAAGGAAGAAGCGATGGACGCCTGTGCTCAATATTTAAAACTTTGTCCAAGTGGAAAAAAATATATTCTTAAAGCCTTTGATGCAAAAATGAACCGTGATTGTATTGGCTACAATAACTCGCTTCGAGAAGCTGAGCAAAAAGCAGAAATGGTGATGCAAAAACTCTATAACGATCAACAGGCTATTCAACAGAAAATGAACAATAAATACACCGCTGGCGAATGTGCTCAAGAGCTTAAGGGATGTATGCAAGAAACAGCAGAATGCGGTGAAGACTTTGCCTTCTGTAAGACACAAAAGTTACTTGAAGAGAAGAAAATATTTTGTGAAAATATTTTGGATCAATGCGCAGATGTAAAAGACACAATTTGGACAAAGTTTATTGAATATGTCACTGGAGCCAACCCTGAAAAGAAAGTGAGTGTTGAAATCCAATATCGTCAAGAAAGAATGAAAGAACTTGAAGACTGTGTGCGTCCTTATTGCGATAGCTCGATGACAGTTTGTAATATCTCTCAAACTGCAAGACAAGCCTGCATTTCTTCTCTTGACCAAAGAATGCCTCGGACAGCATCTCCTAACGCACCCACGTTGATGGACATATTTATCAGAGGACATAAATAAAAAGGAAAAATAGTGAAAAAAATTCTCGTTCTTTTTGTTGGCATGATGATATCATTCTCTTTCTCTCTTTTTGCAGAAACAGATGCTGAGGGAGCTAAAAAATGTTATGCAAATGTTTATAAAGACTGGTGGGAAGCTCTTAAAACAACCGATCTAATATATGATACATCACGTAAAGATATCACTGCAAAAATGCAAGCCTGTGCAAAAGCAGCAGGATACGAAACTTATTCGTCAGATTATTAAAATATGTCTCTCTCTAAATCTAATCGCGATGCCTTTCCTTTTATAAAGAAAACCCGTCACTGTGTGTTTTCTCGTCGCAAAATGCCTTTTTTTTGTAAATTCTTTCTCCGTTTTTTTGAATCAATTTACTTTAAATCTCGTTTTTTAATTTTGTGGATTAAATTTCGCTTTTTCTTATTCCTTTTTCATTACCCTAAAATCTTCTCAGAGGAAAACCTTAAAAAGATAAAAAAACATTTTCATGTGAATGTTCTCCAAAATTTTGGAAATAAACAGCGTGTCCAGCTTGCTTTCCCTCTTTTTCTAAGTACAATACTTGGATCTAAATTCGGAAGAGAAGAACAAGAAATACAAAACATGGAAGCTCTTTTAGCGTACGTTCGAAAAAATCCTTTTCATTATCAAAACATTACAGAAAAAATGCTCTTCAAATGGCATAAAATCCTTTTCCAAAAAAACACATGGGTTGAACATGTCGGATGCTACCGAAAACGCATGTCTAAAATGAGCCATACACGAATTAGCATGACCCCAACGCAAAAAGTTCCTCAAGAAATGGAAGCCCTTTTTTTATTTCTTAAAGAAAAAAATCATCTCAAATTTTGTGCAGAATTTCTGTACCGCTTTCTTATTATCCATCCTTTTCAAGATGGCAATGGACGACTTGGACGCTTTATTGCTAACATGATTCTCCTTCAAGAAGGTTTTCCTCCTTTTCTTATTGAGCCCGAAGATCGCCCTGAATATAGTCGTGTGACCTACAAAACTCAGCTCATGGCACAAGCAAAAAAACCTTACCCGCATGAGGATTTCTATATTTTTATTCTCAAACAACTCAATAAATTTCTTTCACAATCTCTTAATCATCTGACTTGACTCTTCTCAAAAGCCTCCCTAGACTCCTTTTTCATCTATTCAACTTAATAAAAGGATTTATTATGACAATTTTAAAAAATCTCAAAGCAAGAGAAATTCTCGATTCACGTGGCAACCCAACAGTTGAGGTTGATGCAACGCTTGAAAGTGGTGCCTTTGGACGTGTAGCTGTCCCGAGTGGCGCCTCTACAGGTGTTCACGAGGCGGTTGAACTCCGCGACGGTGATAAAGCTCGCTATCTTGGGAAAGGTGTCCTTAAAGCTGTAAATAATGTTAATACAGAGCTTGCAAAAGCATTCGTTGGACAAGATGTTTCAGATCAAGCAAAACTTGACCACAAAATGATTGAAATGGACGGCACACCAAATAAAGCACGTCTAGGCGCAAACGCTATTCTTGGTGTTTCACTCGCAATTGCTAAAGCTGTTGCCAATGAAAAGGGAATTGGATTTTATGCGCATCTTGCAAACGGTCATCCAATGAAAATGCCAATTCCAATGATGAATATTTTGAATGGTGGATCTCATGCAGATAATCCTGTCGATATTCAAGAATTTATGATTATGCCACTTTCTGCAACTTCAATTAAAGAAGCCGTGCGTATGGGTGCGGAAGTTTTTCACGCTTTGAAAAAAGAATTGAAAAATGCTGGATTGAATACAAATGTTGGTGACGAAGGGGGATTCGCTCCCGCTGTTAAAAGCTCAGACGAAGCCATTGAATTTATTCTCACTGCGATTGAAAAAGCAAGCTATAAACCAGGCGAAGACGTTATGCTCGCGCTTGATGCGGCGTCTTCAGAGTTCTATAAAGATGGCAAATATGTTTTAGAAGGTGTTGGGAAAACACTCACATCAGAAGAAATGGTTGATTACTATGAAGACCTCGTCAATAAATACCCAATTTACTCAATCGAGGATGGTATGGCAGAAGACGATTGGGAAGGCTGGAAACTAATGACCGAACGCCTTGGAGATAGAATCCAAATCGTTGGAGATGACCTTTTTGTGACAAACCCAGAACGTTTGAAAAAAGGAATCGCCGGCAACTATGCAAACTCAATTTTGATTAAACTGAATCAAATTGGGACACTGACAGAAACACTTGAAGCGATTCGTATGGCGCATGAAGCAGGTTGGACAGCCGTTGTTTCTCATCGTTCAGGTGAAACAGAAGATGCAACGATTGCAGATGTTGTTGTTGGTGCAGCAACAGGTCAAATTAAAACAGGATCACTTTCTCGTTCAGACCGTATGGCAAAATATAACCAACTCATTCGGATTGAAGAAGAAACAAATCTTCCGATTGCAAAATTAAAAAAATAAAAGGCTATAGAAAACCTGATTTAAATGGATCTCTCGACTCAGTAAAATGTATCAAGAGATCCATCTCGTTTTCTAAAAACTATACAAATGATTGAAACACTAACGGCTATTCCTTTTGGACTGTATGTCCCCGCTCAAACAGCAGATTTGTTGATTCTGAGTGGGATTTACTTTGCCCCATCGCTTCTTCACATGATAACAAAAACCCAAAGTGACACGAATCGTCGCTTATTCATCGCGATAAATCTTACACTTGGGTGGACAGGGGTCTTTTGGATTTATACACTTTATAAAAGCGTTAAAAAATAAACTTCTTAATCAAGGTAAAAATCTTG
>JAFGXE010000096.1 GCA_016936785.1 Alphaproteobacteria bacterium | reverse complement strand
ATCCCCATATTTAAAATTCAAAATCAAAGACGATGTGTCTTCATCATAAAGCATGACCGATCGTAACATCGAAAAAGGAAATTTGCGCGTGCGACACGCCGGACAAACAGACGGGTTTGAATCCCCTTTTTCAAATAAAGATTCAGGCAATGGCTGGCCACATCGCTTACAAAAAGGGTCTTGAATAAGGGGAAGCTTTAACAAACATTGTGAGCACGATAATCCTTCATGCTCTCGCATCAAAGCACGACAAAAAAGACATTGTTTAGGAAAAAGAAATTTTAAAAAGGTGGTAAATATCTTTCCCATAAAAAAGGAGTTACCATGGTTGAACAGAAACAGTACGCGTCCGAATCAAATCTGAAAAATCATCCCCTTGAACTTGGTATCCGGTGTAGGCATCTTTATTCGTAATACGTAAAACGAAAGAATCTTCATCACGAGCCGTTAAAACCGGGCGAATGCGATCTTCTGTAAACCCATGATCTTTTAAAATCCGGGAAACAATCGCCAAGCGTTCTGCTGCACGTTTTTTCTGTTTAGGGTGAGACAATGCTTCTTTACTGATACTAATTTCAATCGCATTTGTTGGATTATTTAACGCAACCTGTGCAAAAGAAGAAATCAAATGGACGTTTTTGCCACTAAGCGCCGTTGTTTTTTTATCAAAAGCAACTTTCATCTGTAAAATCTGAATAGAATCGGCTTTGTCTTCTTGCGAAACAGGTTCGCTTTCAACTTCAAACGCATCAACTTCCTCAGAGAGTGATTTTCCAGACGCAACTTCTTTTTTAGGAGCCGTTTTAAAATCGTCTTTAATATCTTCATCCATAAAATCAAACGTGAAATCATCCTCCGGTGCTTCTTCAACACCTTCTAATGGTGGGAGATCTTCATCCGGCAAAACTTCTTCAGGAAAAGGATCCTCAGATTCATCTGCGGCTAAACCATCCGGATCTTCCATCATAGATAAATATTTATTCTGAGCAACATAGGTGCGGTGGAATTCTTGTTTCACATCAACATCATCAATATCAACCGAAGCTTCCGAAACGTCAACGCGCCCCTCTGCATCATAGGTTAGTTTAGGTTTTTTCGGAGCCAAAACAGCTTCATCAACAGCATCAGGTTTAATTTCCGGAATGGTTGCGGCCGCGACGTCTTCAATTGGAGTCGGAGGTGCAATCTCGGATAATTCACGATGGCGCACAGATTTCACAGGTGCCGCTTCAACCGATAAAAAATATTCAGAAGCTTGACGTGATTGCGATTGAATACGTTTAGGATAAAACGTGGAAGCATGAACTTCTGGAAAAGACAGAGTCGGCTTTTCACCAATCCACGCAAAGAGCGGAGTGGAAACCACACATAACAATAAAGTAATGACCCTCTTCTTTCTCACAGGAATCCTTCTTTTCTTCTCTACGCTAAGATTAGAGAGGAAGAAAGAGACATGCAAGTAAATTTTTGGCTTTACAATTTTATTTTTTGCGGTTATTATGAGGCCTGTCTTTTTTAAATGAATTTTTTGATTTTAAAAAAGAAAATATTGTGGCCAGGTAGCTCAGTTGGTAGAGCAAGGGACTGAAAATCCCTGTGTCGGCGGTTCGAATCCGTCCCTGGCCACCACTTTTATGGCGACTTAGCTCAGTCGGTTAGAGCAACGGTGACCACAAAACAGAAAATCAAGATCTTTATATTAACAACAAAGATTTTGATAAAAGATCGCTTTAAATTAGTCGACAGGCAAAGCCGGTCAATCTTAATCCGGAAAGGATTATGATACGATTAAAAAATATTGCGTATTAAACACTTTTGATAAAACATTTGGTGGAGTAGCTCAGTTGGTTAGAGCAGCGGAATCATAATGGCTGGCTGGGTTTATAGTTTGAGATAGAATGATCTATATTAAACTATAAGAATTAGAAGGTTAAAATATGATGACTTTGTAAAGTTGTTATATTAAAATAGATTAAAGTATATGTAAGCGCATCTGGTTTGCTACATATACGCTACATTAAAACGGCGGAGTAGCTCAGTTGGTTAGAGCACGGCAATCATAATGCTGGTGTCGGGGGTTCAAATCCCTCCTCCGCTACCAACTTTTTCTCAAAAGAATCAATAACTTATCGCAAGTGGAAAATTTTTCATTTTACGAGTTTCAAGGTAGCAAATTTTCTCCTGACTCTAAGAATCTTATTCGGATGCACTAGAATTGGAATTAAGATTTATATTGTTTAACTCATCACATTCTCTTTTTGAAAATTTTTGATTATGTTCAACATAAAAATCTTCTCCATTACATGAAAATACAGAAATAAAAGCTTCATCGTATTTTTGATTATACTTTTGGCTAGCCTTCGAAAAATTTTTAAAATCTTCACTAGAATATGAATGTGATGTCCTATTAGTATTTCTGTCAGAGAAATAAAAAAGTAAACCTCCCATTGTATAACATTTTGTTATTTTTTCGGATTTTTCTAAAAATTTTACTGCTAAAATATCGTCAGGTTTTAATAAATGAAGTTGTTGATTTATACTATCAAATTCTTTTGTATTAACAAATTGATTCTGTATAATATGGGTTATAGCTTCTGATTGTTTTTCTTTATCCATAAAATGGTTATAATGATTTTGATATAATTCTGTTTTTTTATAATTTTCAACTAAACCAGTGATAGTGTATTTCTCTATAAAATTATCTGGATATTGAAGTGTTAAAGTGTCAAACATTCTATGATAAATTTCTTCATCTTTTAAAAGAATAGGAAAAGGATCTATTGCCAATCTTAAAATAGAAATGATTCCTATGGTTTCGGATAAAAAACTTTCAAATTCTGATAAAAAATCCTCTTCCTTGTATCTATTTAGAGGATGATTTCTGGAAATATATAAAAAATTAAATCCTTGTTTATGAACAGCTTTATTGATTTTTTGGGAATATTTCCATATCTTTTCAAAAAAAGACGGTAAATGTTTATGTATATCACTTGATACAATACCTTGATTTTTTAAAAATTCTCGCATAGTAGAAAATGATGGGAATTTTTCTTTTTTTCTCCAGGCCTCCAGTTTCTTCTTTTTGTCTTCTTCATTAGGAATATCAATTAGATAGATCATTGTTATTCCTACCCCTAACGATTGTCTTAATGAATAATAAGCACAATCGTAATAGCCTTTTTCAAATAAAAAAATTGAATTAGTTAGTAATTGACAACATTCTAATAAGAAGGTGTTAATAATATTACCATCTGAACGCATAGTTATAGTCCAGTAGAGGTGGTATCGGTTTGTTGGACAGGAAAGTGGCAAAATTAAGCTACTATCTGTTTAATTATCGTACCACTTTTTTCTCATGT
>JAFGXE010000095.1 GCA_016936785.1 Alphaproteobacteria bacterium | reverse complement strand
ATTGCAATTAAACGCGTCGTGCTTTTTTAGGACGACATCCGTTGTGTGGAATTTTTGTAATATTTGTAATGACGCCAACTTTAAGCCCCGCAGAAGCTAAGCCTCTCACAGCAGACTCAGAGCCTGTTCCAGGTCCTTCAACTTTAACATCAATACTCTTCAGTCCCATTTCCATCCCTTTTTTAGCAGCAGCATCTGCTGTAATTTGAGCGGCGTATGGTGTTGATTTTTTAGCCCCTTTAAAACCATGCGATCCTGCAGTTGACCATGCAATCACATTTCCTTGAGGGTCTGTAATTGTAATACGTGTATTATTAAATGTTGCAAGAACATACGCAATGCCTGATGCAATATTTTTTTTCACTTTCTTCTTTTTAACAGTAGCCATCTTTTTTCGTCCTTTTTACTTTTTCTTTCCAGCAATTGCAACAGCTTTACCCTTACGTGTACGGGCGTTATTTTGTGTATTTTGGCCACGCACAGGAAGCTTCATTGAATGACGAATACCTTGAAGGCATCTTAAATCCTGTTTGCGTTTAATATTCATTGCAACAATACGACGTGCATCTCCTTCAACAACAACATTTTTATCGATAAAATTTCGCAATTTTAAAATTGCATCTTCATCGAGCTCTTTAGTCCGTGTTTCCGGTTTGATTTTTGCTTTAACACAAATATCTTTTGCTATATTTTGCCCAATTCCATAAATAGAAGTAAGAGCAATAAAAATTGGTTTTTGGTCTGGTATATTAATACCCGCAATACGCGCCATTGACTATCTCCTTATTAACGGCCAATTCATTTAATCGGCTCTATATTAAATCATTTTCCCCAAAAGTCAATGGGAAAAAGCTTTTCGTTCAATCTCTTCTAAGATTGCCTGAGGTGAATTATCTGCATTGATATGAACAGCAAGTCCTTCTTTTTCATAAACACTCAATGCCATCAATATTGTTTCACGATAAAGAGTCAATCTTTTTTCAAGAGTTTCTTCTGTATCGGCACCACGTCGTGAAAATACTGTCCCTTGACAGATATCACATATTCCCTCTTTTTTTGGCATCTTGAAAAAACGATTATAACTTGCATGACATGTTGAACATTCAAATCGTCCAAGCACACGTTTTTTAATCACATCTTTTTCAAGATCCAGAAAAATTACTTTCTTCAACTCATGATTTCCATTTTGAATATACGCATTCAAAAAAGAAACCTGATTTGCATTTCGTGGAAAACCATCTAGAAGAACAGCTTTTTGTCCACGAGACTCAAAATCTTTTAATTCTTTTTCTAACAATTCATACGTCATCTCATCAGAAATTAAAATTCCCTGATCGACTTTTTCTTTAAATTCTTGTCCAAGCTGTGTTTCTTTTTGAATCTCATCTCGGAAGAGCTCACCTGTAGAAACATGAGCTAGATCCGCCTTATGTGTTTCAACCAGATTTCGAGCTTGTGTTCCTTTGCCACTTGCGAGTGCTCCTGCAAGAATATAGAAATCCATTAACGGAACCTTTTATGTTTTCCGATTTTCTTCAATACACTTTGGTATTGTTGAGTCATAACCTGAGCTTGAATTTGAGATGCTGTTTTCAAAATTACATTACAGACGATAAGAAGTGTTGTTCCACCAAGATAAAAAGGAACAGCCATCTGAGTAATCAAGATATCTGGTAACAAACAAATTCCAACAAGGTAAGCAGCACCTACAACAGTAATTCGTGTTAAAATATAATCGAGATGAGAAGCTGTTTGTTCTCCTGGACGAATACCAGGAATAAAACCACCAGATTTTTTGATATTATCAGCTGTTTCTTTTGGATTAAAAACAATCGCTGTATAAAAGAAACAAAAGAAAACAATCAACACAGCATAAAGAAGCATATATCCAACAGATCCATGCTGAAGAAAACCGACAATTCTTTGGAGAATAATTGGCGAATTTTCATCTGAAATAAATTTCAAAAGTGTCGCAGGCATCAAGAGCAATGAACTTGCAAAGATCGCTGGAATCACATCTGCGGTGTTCACCTTAAGCGGAATATATGAACTATCCGAACGTGCAGACATCCCAGGCATAGCACTCCGTTTTGGGTAATGAACTTGAACACGCCGTTCCGCAAGTTCAAAGAAAGAAACGACCCAAGTCGCAAAAAGCGCAATCCCGAGCAAGAAAATCACAGCGATTGGTGAAAGCTGTCCTACTTTTCCGAGTTCAAATGTCTTACTCAAAGCAACCGGAAAATGTGCAACGATACCAGAAAATATAATCAAAGAAGCACCCTGTCCAACACCACGTTGTGTAATTTGTTCACCAAGCCAAACAACAAACATTGCACCTGCTGTTAAAGACATAATTGTAGATAATCGGAAGAAAAGACCTGGACTATAAACAGCTTGCACACCATTTACAACATAGCCTTCAAGTCCAACTGAAATTCCATAAGATTGAACAACCGCAATCAATACAGTTAAATACCGTGTGTACTGGTTAATTTTTTGATACCCAACAGCACCTTGTTCTTTAAGGGCTTTAAGCTCAGGAGTCACAGCAACCATTAACTGCATAATAATCGAAGCAGAGATATAGGGCATAATATTCAAAGCTAAGATAGCCATTCGAGATAAAGCACCACCAGTAAACATATCAAACATGCCAAGTACGCCAGACTGCCCATCAAACATATTTGATAAAACAGAAGCATCTACGCCAGGAAGAGGAATAAACGACCCAAGGCGATAAATAATTAATGCAAAAAGGGTGAAGAGAATTTTCTCTTTCAACCCTCCAGAAAGAATGTTCAAAGATTTCTTTGATTGTGCCATGCTTTATGATGCCCTTATTTTAGCTGTTTTTCCTATTTTAGGTCCACGAACAGGTTTTGGGAGAACAACAACTTCACCCCCTGCTTTCTTAATTGCTTCTTCTGCAGATTTTGAAAAATGATGTGCTTCTACTGTCAATGCTGTTTTAAGTTTTCCTTGTCCAAGAATACGCAATAATGCACCGCTTTTCAAAAGATCAAGCTTTTGAAGAAGTTCTACAGAAACTGTATCTTTAATTTTCTTAGCGGAAACAAGCATTTCAAGTTCTGCAAGATTCATTTCTGAACAGAAAGAGGCAAAACGTTTGTTTTTAAATCCACGTTTTGGAATTGTACGCCAAATTTGAAGTGGTCCACCGATAAACCCAAGAAGGGATACACCAGAACGAGACTTTTGTCCTTTGTGTCCACGTCCACACGTTTTTCCTTTACCAGATCCAATCCCACGTCCAACACGTTTGACAGATTTAGATGACTTCAAAGCTGAAAGTTCATTCAATTTCATTATCTTGTTCCTCTTTTATTGAGTCGCTTCAGTTTCTTTTTTGT
>JAFGXE010000094.1 GCA_016936785.1 Alphaproteobacteria bacterium | reverse complement strand
TTTAGTGAAAAAGAAAAAAAACAAACCATCAAAACAACAGAAAAACAATTTCATCCTGCGCGCTATTATCAAATTTCCGAAGAAGAAGAAAAAAATCACAAAAATTTTATCGCTGGAATTAAAAATTCATTGTGGAGCGAATAGGGTATGTATACAGAAAATGAAATTCAAAAAGGATGTTTTATGAAGAAGCAACTTATTACTTCTGCACTGCTTTACATCAACGGAGAACCCCATATTGGCCACATGACGGGGTGTTTGCTTCCTGCCGACGCATTCGCGCGCTATTGTCGTTTAAACGGCGAGGAGACGCTTTTTATTGGTGGAACAGATGAACATGGCACAGCAATCGAAATTGCGTCTCAGAAGGCCGGAAAATCATACCGTGACTATTGTGATGAATTATTTTTAAACCACAAAAAGATATATGAAGATTGGCATATTTCTTTTGATCAACTCGGACGTACAAGTGACGAAAAAAATCATCTTCTTGTTCAAGAAGTATTTAAAAGTGTTGAAAAAGCCGGTTTTATTGAAGAAAAATCAATTAAACAAATGTATGCGATTGATGAAAATCGATTTCTTTCAGATCGTTATATTGAAGGAACCTGTCCTTATTGTGGCGCAGAAGACGCCCGGGGAGACCAGTGTGAAGCGTGCACAAAATTACTTGATCCAACGGACTTGATTAATCCTTATTCTAAAAATACAGGATCACGTAATCTTGAAATTCGAGAAACAAAACATCTTTATTTAAAACTTGCATCACTTCAAAACGAACTTGAAAAATGGATTGATAAAAAGAATTGGAATAAACTCACAAAATCAATTGCACAAAAATGGCTCAAAGAAGGATTGCAAGATCGGTGTATTACACGTGATCTCGAATGGGGTGTGCAAGTCCCGAAAGAAGGATACGAAAACAAAGTTTTTTATGTTTGGTTTGATGCGCCCTTTGGTTATATTTCGATCACACAAAAATGGGCAGAAAAAAATAATCAAGATTGGGAAAAATGGTGGAAAAAAGATGATGTAAATTACACGCAGTTTATGGCGAAAGATAATGTCCCCTTTCACACAGTATTTTTTCCAGCCACAGAAATTGCCTCACAACAAAACTTTCATCTTGTCGACACTGTCAATGGATTAAACTATCTGAATTTTGAAAATAAGAAAATATCTAAATCAAAAGGAATAGGTGTTTTTGCGTCACAAGCATCAGAAGAATTTCCGATTGATACGTGGCGCTATTATCTTATTTCACATGCCCCCGAGTCAACAGATGCAAATTTTTCATTTGAAGAATTTATTCAAGTGATTAACAAAGATCTGAATGATGTTTTTGGAAATTTTGTGATGCGTGTGATGAAGTTTTATATTTCAAAATGGGGATCAATAAGTCCGAAATCGCCGTTTTTAGACGCAGAGATCATTGGAAAACTAACGCCACTCATAAAACAATATCATGAAAACTTTCAATCTCTCCACCTCAGAAAGATGTGTGAGATACTGAGAGAGATTTGGACACTCGGAAATGAATATATTGCAGAAAAAGAACCGTGGGCAATGTACAAAAAAAGCCCAGAAGAAGCAAAAAAAGTCATTGAAACAAGTCTTAAGCTTATAGGTCTTTTTGCAATTCTTGCAGAACCAATCATTCCTGAATCAGCACACAAGATTCAAAAGATGGTCACTGAAGAAAAGCTTTTACTGCCAAAAGAAGATTTAGAAAAATGGTTTCAATCTTGGGTGTTTAAAAATGAGTTTGAAATACCAGAACAAATCTTTCAAAAAATAGATCTAAAACGCCTCAGTGAATTGAAAGAAAAATACGGCGGATAATACGCTTACCAATTTTCACAACGAGATTTAATTTCTTGGTAATTATCTGTGCGATCTAAGGCGTTATTTCCCTCTTGAACCGCACGTTCAAATTCTCTTTGTAAAGAAAGAACTTCTGGATGACTTTGAATTTGTTGAATCATCTTTTTTGTAATGGCATCAAATTCATCAGGATGTGAAAAAGAAATAGGATAAAGCGTTTGCGCAATCTTTTTAATAACTTCACCAAAACGCGTTGAATACTGTTTAAGTGTATCTTGATGGACAAAAACATGCTGATTTTCATGGGCAAGAATTTCATTATATTCACAGCTATCTTTTGCATACTTGTCATCTATAAATACATCTAGCTTTGGATAGCCGTAAAAAACTGTAATGGTGTGCGGAAAAACACAGCCATTTTGCGCAAAAATCTTGCCACTATAAGACATCCCCAAAAAAGCCTCCGTATAGCCTCTTACATGCTCGTTTTTTGTTTTTTGAGTAATAAAAGAGGAAGGAGCTTGGTTGTATTGAGGTGTGCCATAATTTATTTTCATAACGACGTGTACTGGATCTTTTTGTTGAAAGGCGCAATCGATCTGAGCTAAAACAGAAAGAGGGAAAAAAGCAAAAAGAAAAAGAAATCTAATCATGAATCAACACAGAACTTTTCGGAAGAAAAATATAATAAACGCCATCATTTTTCATTTTACCTGCCCAATCAAGCGCCTTTTGTCCTGTCCCCCAATAAACATCCCCGCGCACGGTTCCTTTAATCTTAGACCCAATATCCTGAGTCATCATAAGCTTTTGGAAAGGATGCCCCTGTGCTGTCGTTGAAAGGAAAATTGGAGCACCAAGTGGAATATAACTTTCGTCAACAGCAAGACTACGCTGTGGCGTAAGAACAACCCCAAGAGCACCAAAAGGACCTTCTGAATTTTCTTGATAGAAAATATAGCGTGGATTTGTTTGCATAATTTCACGGGCGATTTGAGGGTTTTGTTGTTTGAGCCAACCCAGAACACCTTGTGCTGTAAAAGAAGGGCTGTAGCCTCGTTTTTTAATTTCTGTTGTCACACTCTGAAATTCGTGACCATTATTCCCCGCATAACCAACTTGAACCTGTTGACCATTTTC
>JAFGXE010000093.1 GCA_016936785.1 Alphaproteobacteria bacterium | reverse complement strand
TTTTAGATAGACTAAAGCTCACAGATGAACGCATTGAAGAGCTCACAGATACACTTGTTCAAAAAAATAAACAACTTGTATCGCTTGCTGGAAAGCTTTTAAGATTGGCTGAAAAATGTAAAATCAAACGTGATGAATTTTTGAAAAAATATCGCGGGAGAGAGTTGGATCTTGATTGGGTGCAATCGTTAAAGAAATCTTCACAGCCTTCTTGGAAAAAATTTGCAACAATTTATTCGGATGATGTTACAAGTACTCAGCAAATTATTCGTGATATCACAGAGGAAACAGGGCTTCCTATGGAGGAATATCAACGTGTTGTTGAGATTGTTCGTAAAGGAGAAAAAGAACTCTCTGTTGCAAAACAAGAGATGATTAAATCAAACTTGCGCCTTGTTATCGCCTATTCAAAAAAATACACAAACAGAGGCTTAGCGTTTCTCGATCTTGTTCAAGAGGGAAACATTGGTCTGATGAAAGCTGTTGATAAATTTGAATACCGTCGTGGCTTTAAGTTTTCAACTTACGCAACTTGGTGGATACGTCAATCTATCACACGTGCAATTGCCGATCAAGCACGCACAATTCGTATTCCTGTTCATATGATCGAACGTATTCACAAGCTGTATAAGATTTCACGCGAGATGCTTCATGATACTGGACGAGAGGCAACTGCTGAGGAACTTGCCGATAAAGTAATGATGCCTGTTAAAAAAGTAAGAGAAATCCTTAAGATAGCTAAAAATCCTGTGAGTTTAGATAGCCCTCTTGGAAGTGATGAAGATGGTTCTTCTTTGGCAGATGTTATTGGTGATGACAGCGCGATCAAACCGATGGATGCAACAATCTATTCAAAGTTAAAAGAGACAACGACAGCTATCCTTTCTACTCTTAATCCACGAGAAGAACGCGTTTTGCGTATGCGTTTTGGAATTGGCATGCCAACCGATCATACTCTTGAAGAAGTTGGACAAACTTTTAATGTGACACGAGAACGTATTCGTCAGATTGAAGCAAAGGCCTTGCGTAAATTGAAGCACCCAACACGTTCACGCAAACTCCGTACATTCTTAGACTAAGGGAAATTTATTTTTTTTGAGTAAATAACGCAAAAGAGATCTATTTGATTTGATGCGTTATGACACTTTAAAGATGATCTATATTTTTTCTTGATTTATTCATTTTAAAATCGCACACTAGATTTCGTCTTGTTATCATGATTTGAGAAGGAATTTGCGATGGCTGAAGAAATAAATAAAACAATTGTAATTAAAAAGGAACCAGAAAAAGAAAAGGTTTCTGAAATTTTACAAACTGCTCGTTTAAAGCAAAAAAAAGAGATTGAATCTGCTGCAAAAAAACTTTGTATTCGTAAAGTTTACTTAGAGGCACTTGAGTCTGACGATACACATCGACTTCCAGGACATGCGTATACAATTGGTTTTCTTCAATCTTATGCGGAGTATCTTCGTCTTGATTCAGATAAATTGATTAAACAATACCGCGAAGAACATCCAGATGTGCTTTTTATTCGGAAGAAAACAGAAGATGAAACTGTTCCTTTGTATCGCAATAAACATTATCTCCATATGCAATACGCTGTGCTTGCATTGAGCGGACTTGTTATTCTCTTTGTTGTTTACTTTATGATTCGCCTGTTTGTCGGGAATGGAGAAGATTCATCTTCTAAAAAAGAAGTGCCCACGGAACAAGAAGGCATTTCAGCTGAAGTTTTACAGGAATACTCATTCTCAACAAAAGAGAATCCAGAAATAACACCTCTTGTTACAGAAGAAGGAAAATTGCACTCTACTGTAACACCTGAACCAGTTGTTCCTAATAAGATTACACTCAAAGCAGAGGAAGATGTTTGGGTAGAGTTAACCGATTCAACAACGCAAAAAATTATCTTTTCTCGTATTTTGAAAAAAGATGAAATTTATGAAATGGATTCAGATAACAACGTTCTTCTCACAACTGGAAATGCTGGTGGGCTTCAAATTCTTATAGGTGAAAAAGAAGTTGAAAAAATGGGAGCTCGTGGCGTGAGACGATCACATATTCATATGGATTCAGAGTCACTTTTAAATGGCACGGCCTATAGAAAAGAAAGTATAAATCAATAAGATGTCAGATAATTTTAAAAATATACTTGAAAAATTCAAATCCCTTGAAAATAAAATGAGCTCAGGGGATCTTTCTCAACAAGAATATATTCAAACTTCCAAAGAATATGCATCATTAGAAAAACCTGTTCAAACAATTCAGGCTTATCTAAAGGCTCAAGATGAATTGGTTCAGGCTGAAACCATGCTTAAAGATCCTGAAATGAAGGAAATGGCTTTTGCAGAGATTAAATCTCTTAAGGGGCAAATTGAATCACTTCAATATGATGTGAAGCTTGCTCTTTTACCTAAAGATACAGCGGATGATGGGAACGCTATTCTTGAAATTCGTGCAGGAACTGGTGGCGATGAAGCCGCTCTTTTTGCAAGTAATTTGTTTTCAATGTATATGGGATATGCGGAAAAGCATCGGTGGAAAGTTGAAATCTTGAGTGCAAGTGAAAGTGATCTTAAAGGATATAAAGAAATTGTGGCTGAATTTTCAGGTCAAGGAGTCTATGCACGGTTGAAGTTTGAATCTGGGACACATCGCGTTCAACGTGTACCAGAAACTGAATCTGGTGGGCGTATTCATACTTCTGCGGTTACTGTTGCTGTTATGCCTGAAGCAGAGGATATCGATATTGAAATCAATCCTGCAGATTTACGTATTGATGTATACCGTGCGTCAGGTGCAGGTGGACAGCATGTGAACAAAACAGAGTCTGCTGTACGTATTACACATATTCCAACAGGAACTGTTTCGCAGTGTCAAGATCAACCCTCTCAACATAAAAATAAAGCGCAAGCAATGAAGATGCTCCGTGCCCGTATTTATGAAAAAGTCCGTGAAGGGCAATCTAAGGAACGCAGTGATCTTCGGAAACTTCAAGTTGGATCAGGAGACCGGTCAGAGCGTATTCGAACCTATAATTATCCTCAGAGTCGTGTTTCAGATCATCGTATTAATCTTACCCTCTATAAGCTTGATTCTATATTATCTGGTGAGGGGTTAGATGAGGTTGTTGATGCTTTAATTGAGGATCATCAGCTCAAACTTCTTGCAAGTGTTGCAGAAGCATAAATTTACTATTTTTTATGGAAGGATGGAAAGATGATTTCATTTTTTAAAATGCATGGACTTGGGAATGATTTTGTTCTCATTGATTGTCGTGATTCAAAGCAACATGGTTTAAGGCTTTCAAAAAAAGATATTCAAATACTTGGTGATCGTCATCGTGGTATTGGATTTGATCAAATTATCTTCATTCGGGTGTCTGAAAAAGCAGATGCTTATATGGATATGTATAATGCTGATGGTGGGCTTATCGAAGCTTGCGGTAATGGCACGCGATGTCTTGCGGGGTTTCTTATGGATGAACAGAATAAGTCTCACATAAAAATTGAAACACCCGTGGATATACTTTTTGTCGAACGCTCAAATCTTGGAACAGATTACGTAACTGTGAATATGGGTCAAGCTTCTTTTCCAGAGTTATCTCAAGATAATGTGGATTGTAACAATCTACCACTATCTCTTTCATATACAGAGGAAAAGATATCATGTTGTGGTGTTTCTGTGGGTAATCCTCATGCGGTATTTTTTGTGTCTGATGTTTCTCGTATTGATATTGAAAAAGAGGGTAAAATCATTGAAAACCACATTTTGTTTCCAAATAAAACAAATGTTGAATTCGTTCAAAAGATAGATGACTTTAATTTACGCATGCGTGTTTGGGAGCGGGGAACAGGAATTACACAAGCGTGTGGGACAGGCGCCTGTGCGACAGTTGTAGGAGCGATTCGGACTATCAACTCTCGTTTATACACTTGGTATCACCTTAAAGTTCACCCTAAAGCAAAAGCAAAAACTTCAATTCCTAAAATATTGGTTGGTGACATAAGACAACTGCCTATCCCTGAAATTTCAAAAGAACAGCAAAAAGAGTTTGTAGAAATAGTCGATCAAATTATGGAGGCAAAGAAAAAAGACCCCAATGCCGACACCTCTGAGCTAGAGAATAAAATAGACGATATGGTTTACGATCTCTATAACCTCACAGATGAAGAACGCAAGATTGTGGAGGGTGAATGATGATAGATCAAAATTATTCATTTGTTGCATATATTGATGAATCTGGATGCGATGGCTTAAATAAGGACGGCACTAAAAACGGTGCAAGCCAATGGTTTGTTTTATCTGCATTGATTGTTCGTAAATCTCTTGACCCAGAACTGCCAAGAACAAGGGATGATATTCTCTCAAAAATATCACGGCAAAGAAAAATTCTTCATATGAAAGAATTAAAAAAAGAAGATCATAAATTATTCGTCGCAAAATCTGTTTCTGAAATACCTTCTCGATGTATATCAATACTTTCAAACAAACATTCTATTATCAATGCAACGCGAAAAGATTTGTTTGATCAAAAAAACACCTATTATAATTATATGGCACGCTATCTAATAGAGAGAATATCTGGATGCTGTTCTCAATTAAGATCAATTGTTCCCGAAGGAAATGGAAAAGTAAAAATCATTTTTTCTAGAAGAGGGGGCATGTCTTATACAGATTTCCAAGCCTATTTAAATAAATTAAAAGAAGAAGATCTTAGAACACCTATTCCTGCGCACATACCAAAAATAAATTGGAATATTATTGATATAGATCTTATTGATGCTATTCCTCACTCAAAAAGAGCAGGGCTACAATTAGTTGATACGGTTGCCTATTCTTTTTTTAAAGCTGTTGAGAAAAATGATTTGAATATGGTAAATGCATCTTATGCTAGGTTTTTTGAAAAAAACATATATAAAGTAAACCAACAATCCTTAAATTATGGCCTTACTATAATAAAATCAAATGTATTACCAGAAGATGAAAAACCAAAAGATCTTTATGAAATATATAAAAAATAGCAAGTCCCCGGAGAGCTAACCACCTTTTCAGGCTGTGCGGTCAATGAAGACCACTTGTCTTTAACCCGGCGCATACTTGCTATCTATATATGTAGCAAAAAATTTTATAAAAATCAAGTGAAAAATGAAAAACCACAACAGTATTTTACTCTAACCCCAGCTCCCCCAAGGGTAGCGCACCGCGGGATTTTCTTACTCGCAAGCTGGAAAATCAGGAGGACATTTTTGCAAAAACACCAGCAATTCTGTGCCTTAGAGGCTGTCCTCCTCGCCTAGGAGGACACTTAGGAGGACAAAATCATTCCGAGGAAGACAGTTTGAGGAGGACACTCTTAAAAAGCCTGTTCTAACCCAAGGTACTTTGACGTGATTTTTACTCTTTGAGGGTAGCGCACCACGGGATTTCTTTAGTCACCGAAAATTTTTTTGGAGGCACATTTTTCAATTTCACCTAGCTACAATCCGCATAAATCCAGCATTTTTCATTTTCTTGTGGGCACACTTTTTGCTTGGGGGCACACTTTGGGAGCACACTTTTTATTTGGGGGCACACTTTATGGGCACAGTTTTGATCATATGAAAGTAAAAGAGGGAATAAAAGATCATAAACAGGTTAACAGAAGTATAAATTTGGTGGGTGTTACAGGATTCGAACCTGTGACCCGCTGATTACGTACCATCTACAACTTTCGTTGCCGGAACTATTTCCGTTTGTGGTCTGGACTTTCTCTTCATCGTATCCTTTCGGACTTAGATGCACCGTGTAAAGTCTCTACACTCGGTCGTCAGTTTAAAACTGTGCGACCTAGCTCGGGATTACCATCCGCCGTCGCATAAAGCTTTGGCGAGAGGAAGGTTTCCCCGACTTAGCGGTGTGTTCACTTGATCGTTTCCAATCAAGGCTCCTATCATTTAAGAGTCAGCTGCTCTACCAACTGAGCTAAACACCCATATATACTATGTTAATCACGGAGAATAATACCATTTTACTACCATTATTCTACCATTTTGCGGACTTTGTTTTTACTTTGGCGTCAAACCCGCATCAATCCGCCGTTTTACAAGGGGCAACCCGCTGATTAAGAGTCAGTTGCTCTACCAACTGAGCTATGCACCCATTATATCCATTATCTATTTTTAGATAAACGATAAGATAAGTCGCATTATATGAGAGTTGTTCTTTGAAATCAAGCCCCAAATAGAGAACTCTCTTTCACAAACAGAAGTATACATAATATATATTATGCGATAATTAAATCAATCAAGAACTAACCCAAGTGCCACCGCTGAAAACGGGTGCGAATGCACAAGTATAATCTCTTTTGAAAAAAATCCCTTTATTTCATTTTGAATATACGACATCGAAGCGGTTCCACCTGTAAAAATAAGCGTGTCAATGTCGGCAGACTTCAAAGTCCCAATTTCGAGCGTTTTAAATATGCCCTCTTTTATCTTATCAACTAAATCCTGAGATGATTGAGTTAAATCCCTGCTTTCTAATCTTAATCTTTCTGTTGGAATTGTTGTTAGTTCCGAAAAAGAATATGAGCATGATGTTTCCTCGCTACCGAGATGAATCTTCACTTTTTCTACATCCAATGCTAAATTATGGCCAAGAAAATGATCCAGAATATCTTTTAAACGTTGAATTTTTTGAGGCTCCAAACTATCCAGAAGAAGCTCCCTCACCTGTCTTGTTGTTTTTTCATTGTATAGAGAATGAATCCGGTGCCATGATGCAAGCGCATGATAAAGTGACTTTGGTGGATAATGCCCCTCTTTTTTGAGTTTTGAACCATACCCTAATGTTGACATAAAGTAATTAAGACTCAATGACTTATCAAAATCATTCCCACCAATATGCACGCCATAATTAGACAAAATCTCGCCAGATTTCAGATTTGTAATTGAAAAATCCGACGTTCCGCCCCCAATATCAATGATTAAACATGTTGATGAACGGTCTTTTTGCCTGTATTCCGCAGTTGCAGCGACAGGTTCATACTTAAATGAAATCTTTCCTTTAAATTCTGCGCATTGTGCAATCTCGAGAATCTGTTGTTCGGCTTTTTTGTCTGCTTCTTTATTGTCATCTACAAAGAAAACTGGCCGTCCAAGAATGAGATTATAATCATCTATTTGTAAATAATTATCAATCTGTTGCTTTAGATATTTAAAATAGAGAATAAGGACATCCTGCAAGGATTGTTGCTGATTAAAAATAAGTGTTTTTTCCTCAATAAGAGATGTTCCGAGAACACTTTTCAAAGACCTGAGGAATCGCCCTTCCCGCCCTTCTAAATAAACATCAATTGCTTCTTGTCCGACAAAAAATGTGTGATGTTCTCCAAAAAACAAAGTAGACGGCAAAACAGATTTCCCTTTTTGCAACGGAATTAACCCAACTTCTTCCTTATTACGAAAAGAAACAACTGTATTCGACGTACCAAAATCAATCCCAACTGTAACCAAAAAAACTCCTTCTAGAAAGTATCTTTACTCCATACACCTTTAAAAGAATACGCATATGGACCTGTCATATAAATATTATTTTCTCGTAGTTCAATAAAAAGTTCTCCGCCATCAAGAATAACCCTCACTGGACGCCCCGCTTCCATATTGATTTGTTTAGTCCGAATCGCTCCTACAACTGTCGCGCAGGCGCCTGTCCCACACGCTTGTGTAATTCCTGTTCCCCGCTCCCAAACACGCATGCGTAAATTAAAATCATCTATTTTTTGAACGAATTCAACATTTGTTTTATTTGGAAACAAAATGTGATTTTCAATGATTTCACCCTCTTTTTCAATATCAATACGAGCAACATCGGACACAA
>JAFGXE010000092.1 GCA_016936785.1 Alphaproteobacteria bacterium | reverse complement strand
TTACTGGAAATGTCGCACTCAAGACAGCAGAAGGCACAGCAAAATTCCTCGGACAACAATTTAAAAACCTGTTCACAAATTCGTTTTGGGGACAACTTGCTTACCTTCTTCTCAAACCAGGGATTAAACTTCTTAAAAAGAAAATTGACCCGCGTGAATATAGCGGTGCAATCTTTATTGGTTTAAACGCCATTGCGGTGAAAACACATGGCGCATCTGATAAGATTTCCTTTGCACGTGGGGCAGAATATGCGATTAGTCTTGTTGAAAAAAACCTAAATGAACGAATCAAAAACACCCTCAAAACATATGAAAAATCCAAATCAAAGAAAGTGAAAAAATAATGCATTCTCATCTTGTTGGTCATGGCTCTTTCCTGCCACCTAAAATCGTAACAAACGATGATCTTTCTAAGATTGTTGAAACTTCTGATGACTGGATTTTTCCACGGACAGGAATTAAACAACGTCATCTTGTTGAAAATGAAACAACAGCAGATCTTGGGGAGCAGGCAGCACTCAAAGCAATTGAAAGCGCAGGATGGACAGTCGATCAAGTTGATCTTATTATTTTAGCAACATCCACACCAGATATGGACTTTCCGTCAACAGCAACTCTGATTCAAAATAAAATCGGTGCGACAAAAGGATTCGCTTTTGATGTACAAGCTGTATGCAGTGGATTTATATATGCACTTTCAACAGCAGATCTTTATCTCAGAGCAGGCAAAGCAAAACGTGCAATTGTCATTGGCGCCGAACGCATGTCAGCCCTTTTAGATTGGACAGATCGCACAACATGTGTCCTTTTTGGTGATGGCGCAGGTGCAATGGCTCTTGAAGCAAAAGAAGATGATTCCGCTGGCATTATCGATTCTATTCTTTATTCTGATGGCACGTTTAGTGATATTCTCTGTGCAGGATCACCTGAACACGCTAAGACATATATGAACGGACGTGAAGTTTTTCGTCATGCCGTATCAAAAATGGCGGATGTCTCAAAAGAAATTCTTGAAAAAAACAATCTTCATTTTTCAGAGGTCACACACTTCATTCCCCATCAAGCCAATGAACGCATCATTCAACATATTGGACATGATCTTGGGCTTTCAACAGAACAAGTTATATCAACCGTAAAAAATCATGCAAATACCTCAGCCGCAAGTATTCCGCTCGCTTTTGATGAAATTGCATGTGCTGGAAAAGTCAAAAAAGGAGATCTCCTCCTCTTTACAGCGCTTGGTGCCGGCATTACTTGGGGATCAAACCTTATTCGGTTATAAAAAAAAGAGCCTTTCGGCTCTTTTTTTTAAATAAATTACTTACGACCACTCATATTGTCTTTAACAATTCCTTGAATTGCTTGTTTCAATTGATCCAAAATATTTTCAGCATCTTTAAACATGCTTTCAAGATTAGAAACCTGTTTCATTTGTTCTTTTGTAAGCTTTGTCACTTCTCTCACATCTTTTTCATCTAAATCGATATCAACTTCGGGGAGAGGAACCTCTTCCTCAAAAATAAAGTCAATCTCTGAATCATCTTTTTGTTGTAAGTCATCTTGTTGTGTAAAATTTTTAACTCGATTCAAGTTAGCTAACTTCTCAGTCTCATATAAAACTTCTCTTTGATCAGCACTATTCAAATTTATATACGCTTCATATAAAGCTTTAAGAATTTTCTCTTCTTTAGTTTTTTTCTTTTTTTTGAAAGGTAAATCTGAATTTCTTTTTAAAAGTGTCTGAAGATAATTCAAACTCTCAGGCGTAAGTTTTTTAATCTTGTTTATGAATCTTTTTGTTTTCAAGCCCATAATAAAATCTCCTTTGAACATTACTCAATCTCATAATACCATAAAATTACTTCCGATTCAAGAAGCAACAGTCTCCATAAGAATAAAAACGATATTTATATTCAATCGCGTGCACATAGGCTGACTTCATTTCCTCCATCCCAGATAAGGCCGACACTAACATAAAAAGCGTTGATTTAGGAAGATGAAAATTCGTCAACATAGCATCAACAATCTTAAACTGATATCCAGGTGTAATAAAAATATTAGTTTCTCCAGAAAATGATTGAAGTTTTCCATCTTCGTTTGCAACAGTTTCGAGAATACGCAATGCAGTTGTCCCCACAGGAATGACACGTCCACCTTGTGCTTTTGCATAATTAATTTGATCTGCGCTTTCAATAGAAATTTCACCCCATTCACTATGCATTTCATGTTCATCAAGGTTCTCTGTTTTTACAGGAAGAAATGTCCCTGCCCCAACATGAAGAGTCACATAGGCAATCTTTACCCCTTTCCCACGAATCTTTTGAAGTGTTTCCTCAGTGAAATGAAGTCCTGCTGTTGGTGCCGCAACAGACCCATCGCGCTCAGCAAAAACAGTTTGATACCGTAATTTATCGGAATAATCATCTTCTCGTCGCATATAAGGAGGCAATGGCATGTGCCCAATCTTTTTGATCTCGTTAAGAAACTCTTGACCAGAAAGATTAAACTCAAATAACACACCAGAATCTGATTTTTCTTTCACAACACCCGTTAAATTTTCAGAAAAGACAACAGAATCATCTATCTTTAAACGCTTAGATCCTTTAACAAATGACCACCAAGATGAGTCAGAAATATTTTTATGTAACGTCGCTTCTATTTTTGCTTCTCCTCGAATCCCATAAAGACGCACAGGAAGCACCCGTGTATTATTGAGAACAAGAATATCACTCTCACGAAGAAGAGACGGAAAATCTTTAAAAAATAGGTTGTTATTTCCAGGAACAACCAACATACGCGAATCTTCCCGGTTTTCAGCAGGATACTTTGCAATCAGTTCTTCTTGAAGCGTAAAATCAAAGTCAGAAAGTTTCATTTCTTTAGAATTAAATCCATTCAACTTTCAAAATCTCATAAGAAACAACCCCTTTAGGTGTTGACACATCAACATTATCTCCAACGGATTTACCAATCAAAGCACGCGCGACAGGAGAATCATAAGCAATCTTCCCTAATTTGATACTAGATTCTTCTGAACCCACAATTTTATACATTACTTTTTCTTCAGTATCTTCATTTTCGAGAGAAACCGTTGCACCAAACTTCACAGAGTCACCAGAAAATTGTTTTGGATCAATTACTTCTGCTTTTGCGACAAGCGCTTCTACTTCTTGGATACGCCCTTCTATAAAAGATTGTTTTTCTTTTGCGGCACTATATTCTGCATTTTCAGAAAGATCTCCTTGATCCCGCGCAGTTGAAATTTCCTGAATCACTTGAGGACGTTGATTATCCTTTAAATCTTTAAGTTCAATTTCAAGAG
>JAFGXE010000091.1 GCA_016936785.1 Alphaproteobacteria bacterium | reverse complement strand
TAGAGTGTGAATGTTTTTGTCTCTTTTCTATAAAATGCGATCTTTTGATTTTGATAATACCAATACAAACTGAGATCTGATGATACTTGAGAAAGAAGCTCACTTAATGCCCCTGTATGATTCAACTGAATGCTTTTTAAATCATCTTTATTAATCATATCATCTACAATGACAGGAATTCCTGTGAGCGTGTGTATTTGTCCTGCGATTTCGATAAGAGATTGGGGTTCGTCTGAAACATAGGTAATCCCCATTGGGGTTTCGAGTTTTGCAGGTAATGGCTCACGATGTTCTTGTTTCACAGATTTATCGCCCAACCAAATCCCAGAGCTAACAGAAATCGTATCATTCTCGGTGCGTTTGAGCGGATTTTTAGCACGTTCAAAAGCTTGTGTTGCTTCACGGTAATCTTGTCTCACCTGAGTGTTTACAGATTGAGAAACTTGTTCATTGCATCCAACAAGTAGAAATAGTGAGAAAAGCGAAAAAAGACTGGCTTTAATCCGCATTTTCGTCCTCTAGCGTTTTCACAACAAGGACTCTGTTTCCGTAATAAAAGCGCGCATAAGGTGGCGGAGACGCACGTCCAAATGTCCGAATAAGAGCGGATGCAACATCTGTAAAACGGCCTTTGAAAATTGCTCCTGCGCTCAAAGGGTATTGACGATGTGTATTCCACACAACCTCCCACCCTTCTTGGAGTGCCCACAATTTAAGAATTTCTTTTAATGTCTGCCCTTGCTCTGCTGTCCAGTCTCGAGACATATCAGGCACATAAGTTTCCGTTTCAACATTAAGATCTAAGCGGTCCGAACTTCCAAGAGATGTTGAATACATCGATCCAGAACCATACGCATAAGAATTTTCTGATGTTGGTGGCACAGAAGCACCAACGGTTTGTCCGCCATCATCCACCATAAGCTCTTTATTTGCAAGTGACATGCGTGGATTTTCCAAACCTTCTTTTAATGGCATTCCTCCTGGGGGTGTATAAGATGCACCTCCTGTCCATCCGCCATCTTGTATCGGCTGACTTGGAACTTGCGGACTTCCTAAAGGCATTTGATAGGTGGCAACAGAATCTGATGATGGCCATGCTGGAACAGGCTGTGGCTCTTTCATTCCGTCTGCCAAAACAGCAGATGAAACGACACCTAAAAACATAAATATGATTTTTTTCAAGTTCACCCTTTTCTCTTCTTCTTTCACTTTAAACACTCTTTCTGTTTAAATCAAGAATAAAAAAGAGGAACTTAACTGACTTTAGAGCGTCACAAGAAGTTGCTTGTGTCTCTCTACAAGGAAAGGCGGAAGATCCGGCGCAGGAGGTGGGCCTGAACACCCACGATCATAGACCTTCTTTTTGACATCTGGATCCTTATAATGCAGTGGTTTATCTGCCTCGATAGGGTAGTTTGGCTTGCTTTGCATGACAACAATTTGTTTACCATCATCAAGTCCCATTAAATCGTTTGAATCAAATACCTCTACGGCCTCAACACGATTAGAGCGATTTCCTGCAACAACCAACTTCTTATGATCTTTATCAGACGACCATAGGATCTGACTTTTCTTTCCGATAAGTTTTGCAAAACGATCTGCTGATAGATTGTTATTTTGAGTGAGAATGATTTTTGCGGCGGTTGTGGAAAAAAGTGTTTCAACAGCATCTTGCCCATACCCAGCAGAAATCTGGCCGAGATCCTGTGCAATCAAAAGATAGGACACCTTTTGTCCACGTCCGATTGCGGGTCCTTGAATAACAGCCTCTAGTTTTGGGAGTACCGGAAATTCATCCAGCACAAAAAGTGTTGAAAAAGGTCCCATCTTTTCACCTCGATATTCCGATTCTGGTTTTTGTGCAACCAAGAAATTAGACATCAATTCCACAAAGATACCTGTGATTGTTGAAAGGGCTTTTGCATGCACCTGATCCACACTGATGTACACAGTCACTGGTTTCATTTTACCATCACGTGGATCAATCATCCCACGCAAATCTTTAAATTGAATATCACTATGCGATGTGCGCGCACGCACTGCCGCATTTTTAAAAATTGCAATATTTTGCATTGCTGTAGATAAAATAGATCCCCGTTCTTTATCCGGTGTATTCGCAAGTTGTGTCATTTCTTGAATCGCACGTAGCGCATAACCATAACGTCGTGCTTCACGGACAGATCGATTGAAAAGCTCTTTCATTGTATCAGACATTGCTGCCATCTGGTCGCCCTGTCTTTTCCGTTCTTCAACATCATTGCCAATGGCGTTTTGCGACTCCGTCAGCCAATCCACTAACATTGGAATACAGGCTTCTCTTCCAATCCAAACCTTTGGAATATCTTGCCATGAACCAATAGGCACAAAACTTTCTGCGGAGAGTCCTCCTTCTTGAAGAATCTGTTGTGCCCCATCCGCCAACGCATCATTCATGGCGCTGTAATACCCATCTAACAGGCGCGCATCTTCCGTGTCAAAAGTTCCTTCTTGAAGACGCCTAAAAAAGTAGTCATTCGCACGTGCGCGTTCAATTTTAGAAACAAGAAAATGAACCATTCCTGTTAATGCATTTCGACCGGAATTTGTCCAATGCGGATCGGCAGAGCTCCCTTTTGGTTCTGGGATGAGAACGCGTACTAAACTGTCCACGTATAAATCACGCGCGGGACCTACTTCTGGTACGGCATCGGGTGAGAGCGCATTCCAACTTGGATGATAAATCCCTTTTTCATAATCGTCCTCTGCTGCCCAGTTGATTGTAAATGTAATCCCATCCTGAGATCGATACCCACTCGTCATTGTTGCAATTTCTGGCTTCGGGTCATGGACAATCATACATACACCAGGGTTTTCTGTAATCGTTGGCACAACAATGGCAGATGTTTTACCTGTTCCGGGAGGAGCGCATGCAAGGACAGAAAGTGTTTCGTTCATCTTAAGAAACTTTCCTTTCATTTTTCCCAGCACAAAAATAAAGCCATCAAGAAGTCCCCATTCTTTCACATCAAGCATCGTGGCTTTTCGACCTGTCGCGGCATCCTGTGGTGTCATATCATGTGGTTGAAGTTCTATAAGAATAATTTTCACAATCGGAAAAGTTGTGAGTGGAATAAATGGAATAAGATGACCCCAATGTGGCGCCCTCATGATACTCAAAGGGAGATAGTAAAAATAATACTTTATCACAATTGCCCCTTGTGTCTCCCACACGAGCCCAAAGTATTTGAGAATATAATCCAGCGATCCTTTATGAAAACCATATTGTGAAATTTTTTCGATCGGAACCGCAACAATCATTGCAATCATCACAACAATTGCGTAAATAGTCCAAGCCCGAATAAACCATAAGGCACCGAGCGTTCTATTTTTATTTTTCTCATCTAGTGGTCTTGGCATTTCTCTATTCTTTTTTTAGAATTTTAATCCCTTCTATAATACCTCTTTTTAAAGATTCTTTCAAATTCTTTTTCCTTTCTTTTTTTATTTCCTTGTTTTAGGATACAATCGGTTCTTTTTAAGAGAAAGATCTT
>JAFGXE010000090.1 GCA_016936785.1 Alphaproteobacteria bacterium | reverse complement strand
GCAAGCGCCCCTTGTATTTTTACAAGACTGAGGAAATCCGATGTACCAAGACGCAACCCAGAAACAGGTTTTGAAATCAAAGATACTTTCATATACTCATTTCCTAAATCAACATGACCTTGAACCACCATATTAATTTTATCTGATTCAAGCGCGATACTTTTTTCACTTTTTGCAACACCATTACGAATTTTCAAATGCCCTGTGACACACTGAATATCAAGATCCTTTCCACTCTCTTTAAACTCATCAACAAATGATGATAGAATATCTTGTCCCAAAAAATACGACGCAATCCCATATCCCCGTGTTTCTTTTTGTGTGTAAACTTTTCCTGTTCCATTTAGTGATTTCATTAACTGTGTGAGCGTTTTTCCTTTTCCTTTTAAATAAATCTCAACATTTGCAAGACTTGTTTTAGGATTAAAAAGCAATCCGCCACCTGACATTTGAACAATCTTTCCAACAGAAATGTTTTCCGCCTCCAAACTTCCTTCTGCATAAAGCAAAGAATTTCGAATATCCCCTTGAGCGTTCACTTTTACCGGTCCATCTGCATAAATAGCTTTCAAATCAGAAATGGTAAGTGACCCATTATTCAGAACGACTTCACCGCGAATATTTCGAATAGGCATCGTCGACATCGCTTTGATTTCTCCAATATCAAGCTTAACATGCGCATCAAATGTTTTAAATATTTGAAGTGGAAACTTCACACCAATAAATGCTTTTGGATCCCGTTTTTCAAGAACGTATTGTGGTGTTTTAGACTTCGCTTTTTTCCCTGACCCAGGAAAAAGATTTGGAATATCAAACTTATTCAATTTTATATTTGCTTCAACTGAAGGGCGCGTATGACTCAACATCAACTTTGCGGTGATGTCGGCTTCACTCGATCCAACAGATAATTTTGTGTCCGTCAATGCAAGAAAATCCGATGTAAAAAACATCTTTCCTGCCAAGTGTATTTTAGGAAGCGTTGGAAAATCGATTCCAAATGGCTTTAGAACAGATTTTAAACTTTGCGTATGCACAGAAAAATCAAGATCCGTTGCCCAAGATGATAGTGGCGCTCCCAACACACCAGAAAGAGATAAGACTGTTTCTCCCGTTCGAAGGTACCCTTGAAGGGGTATCCTTTTGGGGATATTGATTAAAGAAAAACCTGAATCCGTTTTAAAATTCGCGTGGTAATTTTTTCCTTGATAACTTAAATCTAAATTAAGATTCATTTTGTTATCACTTTCCCACATCGAAAATGCGCACGATTCTATTGTATATTCTACTTCTTTTTTTTCACGCTGATCGTAAATAATGAGATTTTTAAGCTTCAGTGAATTTATAGAAAGCGAAAATGATTTTTTTCCTTCTTCTTTTGTTTCCTCTTTTTCTTTAGGATTATTTTTTGCAAACGTCCAATTATTTTCTCCTGTTTTATTTTTCCGCAAAAAGATTTTTATGCGTCTAAAATACAAATCTTTCAATTCAATTTTTCCAGTTAAAAATGCGAAGAAATCAACTGATAAAAAAGCATGATCGGCAGAAAGAAATATTTTTTCGGCATCCCACTTAGCACTTGCGACTTCAACGCTATTCACATCAAGAACAGGATTAAAATTTTTAATCTCAAAAGAAATATCTCCTTTTATCTTTACTGGACGATTTGTGATCTCTGAAAGTTGTTTTTCAAGATACGGGACATATTCGTTTAGGTTCACCGTTGAAAAATATAAAATAGATGCGGCAATCCCTCCGACAACAGTGAGACCTATTATTTTGAGGATAACTCTAAGCGTAAAGAATGAATGAATGGTCACTCGCCCTAGAAAACGGAATGTCTTTTTTAATTTTGAAGTTTTATTTTTTTTGCCCATACTGGAAGAGATGCCTTTACTTTGATCCACGTATCCGTTTCAGGATGTTTCAAGATTAACTGATATGCAAGTAAGTGTAAATCTTTTTCTTTCCGATCTGCATAACGTTTTTCTCCAAGAATGGGTGTGTTTAACGTCTCAACACAATGGCGACGCAACTGATGTTTTCGTCCTGTTTTAGGACGCATTAATAAAAAGTTACTTCCAATATTTTTGTAAATCGTTTCGGCTTGATATGTGCGACCATCAATGACCAAAGGTGTCTCAATAACACCTTGCGTTTTTTGAGGCGCATGAAACACCTCTGCTAAATATGTTTTTTTAATCCGTCTTTCTTTAAAATCCTCTGAGAGTTTTTTCGCACTTTCATGAGTCTTTGCAAGGACAACACACCCTTGTGTCGCCATATCCAACCGATGCACGGGAAAGATCGGCTGATTTTCTGAACTAAATATATTGAGTAAATTTTTTTCATGTCCTTGCACCGCAAGACCAGCAGGCTTATCAACAATCAACAAAGCATCATCTTCGTAAAGGATTGGCGGTTTTTCTTGATCTACTTTTTGAGACTCCCGTGAGAAATCATCCGTAAACGGCGGAAACCGCACGAGATCATTTTCCTGTAAAACATGATTGAATTTGATCCGTCCACTGTTGACCCGAATTTGCCCCTTACGACACCATTTATGAATTGTTGACAGCGGAAGACCTTTAAAATGTGTATGTAAAAAAGGACGGAGCTTTTGTCCGTCTTCTTTTTTAGAAATCAAAAATGTGGTTTTCGATTGGCGAGTCGCCATCGTTATTTTTTTCCACCTTGACGTGCTTTGAGACGTGGATTATCTCCCTTGACATCAATAGCGTAAACGCGTTTTCCGCGACGGACAAGTTTCACTTTTCCACGTGTTTTCCAAGATTTTAAAGAGCGTAAAACTTTCATCTGAATTCCTTTTTATCTTTTTGCGTCGCTCACTATAAGTGGTTCTCCCTTGAGAGTCAAGTCTGATTATGCTGCACGATCCCAACGACTTTTTTTGTCAAAGTTCATCAGCTTTGCAACTTTACCCATCTTTTTTTCCTCTGTGAGTGCATCATTTGCTTTTGTAAACTGCAGTTCTCCAGCTTGTTTGAATAATAAACTGGTGTCCAAAGTCACTCCTTCAGAGATTCCTTTTCGTGTTTTTTCACTAATGTTTTTTTGTTGACCTAACTTCCCTGTTTTTCGAATTTTTACACTTTTTCCAGTCATTTTACCCTCATTAGTCTTTTTATTTTCTTCTAAATTACACTTTCGGCACACTCTTGTCAAGTTTTAATTCATACTTTCTGATCTTTTATAACTTTATATATTGTTCAATTTGAGATCTGAACAACGGCGCCCCACCATTTGCTGGATGTCGCACCGCAATATGTCGAATTCCCGCCCTTTCCAGCGTTTGGCTTGAGATTCGTCCGACGGCAATCACTTTTCTATTTTCGAGTAATATCTTTTCATTTTGTTTTAACAAAACCAATCCAGCTTCTTGCTCTTCCTCTGTTGGTGCGCGGTTCGTGAGAAAATTCCCTGCTTTATGCGGATGCCAAGGAAAAATATTCCATGTAATCCAGCGATCTGTCGGCATCAGCGGTGTAAGACAACTCCAGACAATAGACCCTGTATTTTCCGTAAACCCTTTTTCTTGGATCGTTTTTTTTTCTGTCGCATTCGGATGACTTGTCCGTTGCTTTAATCCTTTAAAAATTAATTCTTCATGGTCGTTTACAAGCTGTCTTTCTGACGTCATGGCGATTCCTGAAAAATGTCCCCCTTGATAGCTCAGTCCTTCGGCAATCAAAATATACGGGGCCTCTTGACGCATCGCGAGATACTTCTTTAAATTTTCTGTGCGGATTATGGGTGCATCTTTAGAAATATCAAGCCGATCATTATAATCTCGCCAAGGGTTAAAAACATTCTCCCCTTGATATGCTTGAAGATCTCTTATAAGCTTCAAAAAACTTTCCTCCATAAATAGAAAGTAGCAGAATCGTGAAACAAGTCAAGACTCCTCTTTCAATTTACTTTCACATCCCATTCTGTCTTCAGAAATGTCCCTACTGTGCCTTTTACAAAGAAACTTCTCACCCTGAAGATTTGACTGATTTTTATTGGCGCGACCTGAACCAATATAGTTTTGATCGTAACCAATTTTTTGTTCAAAGTATTTATTTTGGTGGTGGCACGCCTAGCCTTTTTCCTCCTGTTTTTTTTAAAAATATAATTGCTCAGTTGAAAAAGAACTTCATCGTTTCCGACACATTGGAAGTAACTCTTGAAATTAATCCACATACTGTTTCAGACTCAAGTCTTTTATCCTTTAAAGATGCAGGCATCACACGTCCATCCTTTGGTGTTCAATCTCTTTTTAACACAAACCTGAAAAAACTTGGTCGTCTTCATTCCGCTGAAAAAGCCCTTGACGTTCTTGCTTTTGCACGCAATCATTTTACATCCTATTCTGCAGATTTTATTTACGGTCTTCCTTGGCAATCTCTTGAAGATTGGGAAAAACAACTCACACTGATTTTAGATCTGAATGTGCCACATCTTTCTCTTTATAGTCTGAGTCTTGAAAAAGGAACGCCTTTTGCGAATCGTTTTCATTTAGATCAACTTGACCAAGGTGAGTTTTATGAAACGACACGAGAGGTTTTGATTTCAGGAGGCTATCAACATTATGAAATTTCAAACTTTGCAAAAAAAGAATCTGATTTTTCGCAACATAATCTGGCCTATTGGCGCGGAGATTCTTATCTTGGACTTGGGCCTTCAGCGCATGGACGCTTGGAAATTTCTCCTCAGAAATGGATCACATCAGAAGGCGAATCTCACCTTAACCGTTGGAAAAAAGATGGGTTAAACCTTCACCCTATTTCGCCTCAAGATCGTGGGATTGAAATGCTTTTAATGGCACTCCGACTCGATGCGCCATTTTATGAAAATTTCCTTCAGAAACACACACAACAAACTTTTGGAGATCTTCTTGATTCTAAAAATCTTCGAAAATATGTCGAACAAAAATGGCTGTCTTTTGACAAGAAAAGTCTTCATACAACCGCACATGGACGACAATTTTTGAATACACTTTTATGTGAGATACTCAAACTAAATATATAAAAAGACTATCTATGTAGTTTGACTATATTTTAAAATGATTTAAGCGAGATCTGAGCTGTATGACTTGTTTGAATTCCAATTGTCTCTTTGATTTGGAGAAAAATTTGCGCTGTGCGAATCTGATGTTTTTGAAATTCTTTCTTCAACTCAAGTGACCGCTTTAATGCAAGGCGCTTAGATTCAGATGTCTCAAATCCTGTTCCTTGATAAAAGAAAAGTGTAATATAAACTTTACTCTCAGGGTATTTTTTCATCTTCACCACAATATTCTCGATAAGCTTTTTACTTTGAGATGATAATATCTTTTGCCGTGGTGGAAATGTCACATACTCTTTCGCAAGAAGAGCATCTTTCACCTCTTCCTCTTTTGGCGTTTCCACAGAAGTGGTTTCAAGAACCTCTTTCAGTTCGCTTTCTCCTGAAGATGTTGTAATCACATCGTATCGAATCGGATTCGGCGCAAGTGGAACAGATGTCGAAAAATCGAACAATGGAAAATCATATTTAGAAAAATCGATCGCATGAACTGAAAATGAAAGAAAACAAAAAGAGAGAAAAATTCTTTTCATTTCTCTCTATCCTGTGTAGGTTGATGAGGAAAAAATTATTCTATCGTTCTCTTCTACTATTTTTCCACCGGCTTCTTGAACGAATAACTTTCCAAGAACTTTTTCAAGATCTGTCAGATTTGTCGCAATAAAAGCATCGTATTTTCCACTTGCAACACCTACAATAAATTTCCCCACATTATCATTCAAATGTGTTGCCACTTTATCGTGGATCCATTCAAAATCATTTGTTCCGAGAAGCATCGCAGTAGTATTCTCCCGTTTTGATACGCGAAATTGTTGCGAGCGATATGGATGATAGAGACTTGCTCCCTTTCCCTTTTCTGTCACAGAGATTTCATCCGTCAATGGATCATAGATCACTCCCGTCATCATGTCATTTTGTTCTTGAAGACCCACAAGAATCGTAAACCCAGAAAGACCATGAAGGAATGATTTTTTTCCACTCAGTGTTTGAATATTAACCGTATGCGCAATATCCGCACCTTGGTAAATCTTTTTGTTATTTAAAATCATTGAATATTTTGGACGCACCTTTTGAATCTCATAGACAAGAGAATCTGCAAAACGCTTGTGCGTTGACTCTGCAAACTTTGTTGGACCGTTCACTGACTGCTGAAGATGTTCGATTTCTCCAAAGTCCCGCTTCAGACTTTGTGAAATTTTCTCACATGCTTCCATAATAATTTTTGCGTTCGTTGAAAATTTTTGCACAGAGAATCCTTTTTATTTTT
>JAFGXE010000011.1 GCA_016936785.1 Alphaproteobacteria bacterium | reverse complement strand
CTTAGCTCAGCTGGTAGAGCAACTGACTCTTAATCAGTAGGTCACGGGTTCGAATCCCTTAGCACCCACCATTGAAAACAAAAATGCCCCATCGGGGTGTTTTTTGTTTTTAATCCGGGTTGATTAGGGTTGAACAGCGAATACAATGAGCCGGTTCGATGACCGAAGGGAGGAAAAGGGTCTAATGATTTCGTAAAAATCATTGGAAATTACAATCCCTTAACACCCACCATTTTTTATCAAAGAGTTTTTGAAAACCAGTTTTTAAGCCAAAATTTCTTTTTAGAATCTTCAAACTCTGCAATTTGTGCCTCAGAAGCAGCCTTAGCCTCAGCTTCCTTTTCAAGAATAGAAACAATATCCTCCAACTTTACATATAAATTTTCAGAAAAATGATCTCGATCAGAAGAACTACCTGGCAAACTAAAATGAATATATGATTCTCCTCCAGACAACATTGTAAAAAGAAGAGCTGTCTTATCAGATGTAAAAACAGGGCCAATATAAACAGGTAGATTTAAAGTTTTTAAATTAAGATCTTGAATAACCTCAGAAACTTCTGGCAGCAGATTGACGAACCAATCAACATGTACCGGATATGATGTCCAGTCAATATTAGACTCAAAAGTCATTGATCTAAAAAATTGATTTATAACCATTAAAAATCCTCTTTTCTACACCATACAATATAGCGTATTTCGAGTTCACAGATCAATCAATAAAAGCTGTATAAACAAATATAATTATATTTCAACAACTTTAGTTCCAGATCTTTTTCCAGATAGAATGGAAACAGACGACTTGGAGACAGAAAAGTAGTTAGACAAAATCGCAATCAAACGAGCATTAGCTTTGCCTTTTTCGGGGACACACATTAAATAAACCTTTAACACGTTCTCACCCAGAGTTTCAATCCGCTCTTTAGAAGAATTGGGAATAACACGCACCTCATATCTCATTCAGACCGACACCAACACCCTGCTTCGTGATCATTCACAACACCAACGGATTGAAGAAAAGCATAAATAATTGTCGAGCCCACAAAAGACATACCACGTTTTTTTAAATCTTTTGAGATACGATCAGACAAATCTGTTTTCCCAGGAACATCCGCAAGTGTTTTAAAATGATTAATCACAGGCTTGAAATCCACAAACGCCCAAAGATACGTATCAAAAGATCCAAATTCTTTTTGAATATCAATAAAAACTTTCGCATTCTTCACAGCAGATCGAACCTTTAATTTATTCCGAACAATCCCCGGGTTTTGCAGCAGAGACAGGATTTTAGACTCGTTATATTCAGACACTTTCTGAACATTAAAATTATCAAATAACGCTTTGTAATTGGCCCGTTTATTCAAAACAGTCACCCATGATAAACCCGCCTGAGCCCCTTCCAAAATCAAAGTTTCAAACAACAAACGATCATCATGAACAGGAATCCCCCATTCTTCATCATGATATTTCACATAAAGTGGATTATCTAAATGCACCCAACCACAACGTTTTTTCATATTTTCCATTTTCATTTTCCATGACCATCCCCAACCTATCTGGGTAAATAATCCCCATTATTACGGACAATTCAGCCTTTAAACCCAGCACAACCCTTTCTATATTTTATTAACTAAATTCCTTATCTCATTAAAAGAACATTCATTTATATTTAATCGAGAAAGAGTTGATAATGAAATTTTTTTTTGATTACCCAATTTTTCATTCAAAACCGAAGTCTTTACTACATAAAAAACCCATTGAGATAAATCTAAAACATTAACTGTTTTTTTATCTTTATGTTTCAACAAACAAAACACATAAACATCCGATTGTCTTTTTATATCTTCATCATACTTATTTGTATTTAGATTCAACTTTCTTTTTGGAGAAATATCAAATAAAACATTAGATAGTTTCTTTTGTTCCCAAACTTGCAAATAAGAACTACTTTTAACCTCTATTTTTATATTATTATGCAAAATATCATATGCATCCCACTCTTCCCTTTTTATCTTATCTTCACCTAGAGAGAAAGCAACGATATATTCTGCCAAAACACCTCTTTGATTGTTAGTTAAAAGGTTAGAGTAAGCCCATTCATAGAAATTAGCTTTACATATTTTCATTTCCACCTCCTATAGGCTTTAATCCCTGCAGGAACGGGATTCACACCAAAAAAATCCCACCTTTATATGGTGGGATTTTTTATCTTATAACAAGCCACCATCTCCTGGTTCAGATTTTGGCTTTTCGTTTTCCACAGAGATATCTTCCTCTACGTCAGGTTCTTCAATAGACTCTTCTACAAAAGATGTTTTTACTTCTTTTTCAATGACTTCAACAGTTTCAGTTGAATCATTGTCTGAAGAAACATCATCACCCTCTTCTTCAGAATCATCCATATCAACTTTTGCAACAGAAACGACTTTTTCATCGTCTCCTACGGTAAACAGTTTCACACCACTCGTGGATCGCCCAGCAATACGCACATTCATAATCGGAATGCGGATCAATTGTCCTTGATCTGTTACCAAAATAAGCTGCTGATCTTCCGTAATTGGGAAAGAGGCAATAATTTCATTGCTCTTTTCACCCAACTTCATATTTGTAATACCCGTTCCGCCACGGTTCGTCGTACGATATTCGTAAGAAGAAGACCGCTTTCCTAATCCTTTATCTGTAATCGAAATCACAAAGTCTTCTTTTGCACGGAAACTTTCGAACTCATCGGATGAAAGAAGAGTCAAGTTAGCCGCATCTTCAACACCGTCTTCTTGGCGCATCGCACGCGATTGTTTCAAGAATTTTTCACGTGTTTCACTATCGACATCCATATGATGTAGCAATGAAAGTGAAATAACTTCATCCCCTTTTTCCTTCATTTTCACACCACGCACCCCAACGGAGTTACGACCCGTAAAAATCCGAATAGCATCAACGGGGAAACGGATACAATTTCCTTTTTTCAACGTTAAAAGTACATCTTGATCTTCATCACAGGTTGCCACACCAACAAGCTTATCATCTTCACCAAGCTTCATCGCAATTTTTCCATTTGCGCGCACAGAAATAAAGTCAGACAAACGATTTCGACGCACAGTTCCCCGTGAAGTCGCAAACATAATAAACAAATCTTCCCATGATTCTTCATTTTCTGGCAAAGGCATCACAGTTGTAATTTTTTCTTCTTTTTCCAATGGAAGCAAATTAATCAAGGCTTTACCCGGAGAGGTCGGCGACCCCATTGGCAATTTATAAACTTTCAACTTATAAGCCATGCCATTATCCGAGAAGAACAACAACGGTGTATGTGTATTCGCCACAAACACATTTGTGATGAAATCTTCATCCTTCGTATTCATTGCATTTCGGCCTTTTCCACCACGTTTTTGTGCCCGATACGTTGAAAGAGGCACGCGCTTGATATAG
Source organism: Alphaproteobacteria bacterium (assembly GCA_016936785.1). GTDB lineage: Bacteria > Pseudomonadota > Alphaproteobacteria > Rs-D84 > NBLK01 > JAFGXE01. Next base: position 2,603 of record JAFGXE010000011.1, on the reverse strand, counting down.
CCGCGATGCGTCACAGTAACAACCATATCTTCTTTGGCAATCAAATCTTCTAAATCACCTGTAAATTCATTATCCGAAATCTCAGTACGACGTGGCACGGCAAAATTTTCTTTAACCTGCAAAAGATCTTCTTTAATAATATTAATAACTTCAGAATCGTTTCTAAGAACACTCAAGAAACCTTTGATATCTGAGCCAATTTGTGTCATCTCATCCGTCAATTTTTCCATTTCCAAACCAGTCAAACGATGAAGCTTTAATTCCAAAATCCCTTTGGCTTGTTCTTCCGTCAAACGACACATACCCGTTGAATCAATCAAACTTTTCGGATCGTCAATCAATTCAATCAATGGTGCCACATGCTGTGCATTCCATTCTTTATCCATCAATTTTTCTTTCGCAATGATCGGATCTTTCGAAGCCTTTATCATAGCGATAATTTCATCAATATTGGCAACAGCAACAGACAGCCCAACCAAAATATGTCCGCGATCCCGAACCTTATTTAATTCAAAGTTCGTACGACGACGGATCACTTCTTTTCTAAACACAATAAAGTGTTTTAAAATGTCTGACATCGTCATCAATTCCGGACGTCCTTTATTTAACGCCAGCATTTGAACACCATAACTTGTTTGTAAAGGTGTGTATCTAAACAATTGATTTAAAACAACTTCAGGAACAGCTTCGCGTTTTAATTCAATAACGATACGAATACCATGACGATCAGATTCATCGCGAATAGCCGCGAGGTTTTCAATCTTTTTTTCCTTATAAAGATGCATGATCTTTTCAATAAGAATCACTTTATTGACCTGATATGGAATTTCCGTAATGATAATGGCTTCACGCCCCTGAACTTCTTCCATCTTGGTTTTTCCACGCACAACAACAGAACCACGTCCAGTTGTTAAGGCCTTATGGGCACCAAAACGTCCTAAAATAACACCACCTGTTGGAAAATCAGGACCAGGCAAATATTCCATAAGTTCTTCAGACGTTAAATTTGGATTTTCCAGGCAAGCAACCGTCGCATCAACAACCTCCCCTAAATTATGAGGTAAAATCGTTGTCGCCATACCAACAGCAATCCCGGTTGATCCATTTACAAGCAAATGTGGGAACTGAGCCGGCAAAACAGTCGGTTCTTTTAAGGATTCATCGAAATTTGGTTGAAAATCGACCGTATCTTTATTTAAATCTTGCAATAACGCCGTTGTGACACGGGCCAAACGAGACTCCGTATAACGCATCGCCGCCGGAGAATCACCATCAATAGATCCAAAGTTTCCTTGCCCATCAATCAAAGGCAAACTCATCGCAAACGACTGAGCCAAACGCACCATGGCCAAATAAACAGATTGATCCCCATGAGGATGGTATTTACCCAAAACTTCCCCAACAGTACGCGCAGACTTCTTATACGGACGATTATACACAAACCCAGCTTGATCCATCGCAAACATTAAACGACGATGAACCGGCTTTAATCCATCTCGGACATCCGGCAACGCACGCGAAACAATAACAGACATCGCGTAATCCAAAAACGAGGATTGCATTTTTGATGAAATACCAACTTTTTCAATATCTCTTGATGGCGCTGGCGCACCTTGATCGTGATCAGACATAATCTCTTCCCTTATTTATGATAGATATTTTTCGCACACGGAAAATAGCACGCCATAAAACAGAGCGCAAGCATAAAATCGATTTTAAACCACCCTAGAAACGCAAAAAGCCATTTTTAAGAAATAAAATTGCCCCAGATTAATCAAAAACACAGAAGAGATCAAATATAGTTAGATAATAGCATAACAAAAAACGCATAGAGAATATTCCCTGATGCGTTTTTTTTGAATACTAATCTAAAAAATCTTTTCCATATGTTTCTATCAAAAAAGCTCTAGAAATTTCAATTTCTTCTTCCTTCGCTTTTATAGCGGCAACGTCTTCTAACTTGTTTAGAGCAATAAGCTCTTTTTCAAGTGCTTGATACTCTTTCTTTGCCGCCTCCTGATTATTTTCAAGGGACGTTATCAATGATTCTTTAGCCTTAATCTGTTTTTCAAGATTTAAAAGATCATTCTTAAGTTTTAACAGATCATTCTTTAAATTTAAAAGCTTACTCATGATATAGATAAATTTAGTTTATAATAATTAAAGCGATACGATAAAAACTACTAACATTTAGGATTAAAATCAAGCGTTTTTTTCAAGGATGACAAATTAATATAATAAAAAAAATCGCCCTATCAATTCCATCACAGAACCCATAACGCGATTTTTAAGATCACCCCCCAGAACAACAACCTGTTCGAATATAACTCCCAAAGCAAATTCCCCAGTAAATAAGGAGAACCACCGTAGCGCCCCCCGTTAACCAAGCAAAAAATTGATGGAGAGATTCCCCTCCGATACAAAAGCAGTTGATGGTAACCAGCCCTGCCCCAAACAAAAGAATTAACACACCCATCAATTTTGAAAAAAACGAAAAAAATTCCATAATGTTTAAATTTAAAGATTAGTAATGAAGTCCATTATGCTCTAAACAAAGAAAATATCAACCAAGCCACTTTCATAACGACATATATACATAAAAT
>JAFGXE010000089.1 GCA_016936785.1 Alphaproteobacteria bacterium | reverse complement strand
TTCTTTAAAAACCTCTTCAAAATCACGTTGGATGCCTTTTTGTTGGTAGTCAAGCCAACGTCGTTTTGCACGCACTTTACTTTCTGCGGTAAGGAAAAACTTGATATTTGCCTGTGGGTAGACAAGTGTGCCTGTGTCCCGTCCATCTAAAACAACACCTTTTGCGTTTTGAGGAGGGTTAAGACAAAATTCTTGAGAGAGCTTTGTCAGAGCGACTCGAACGGATTTGATATGAGCCACTTTTGAAACGAGTTGAGATGTTTCTGGAGCACGTAATTGAGGGTCTTGAATAAGCGGAAGGAGTTTTTCAGGAGTTAAGTTTTCTGCAATGGCAATAAGTGTTTGTTCGTTAAAAGATTTTTTTGATTGGAGAAAAGCAAGTGTGACAGCTCGATATTGTGCCCCCGTGTCAAGATGAATAAAGTTGAGAGCTTCTGCAAGCGATGTAGCCAAGGTGCCTTTTCCAACACCACTGGGTCCATCAATTGTGATAATAAATGGTTTCATTAAACCGCTTTCTTTGCCTCAGATTTCTTTTCGCCAAAGACTTTCATCGGTTCGGCGTTGTTTTCAATGGTATCGCGATTAACGACAATTTCAACAACATCTTTATGGTCTGGAAGGTGATACATTGTTTCAAGAAGTGTATCTTCTAAAATAGATCGCAAACCACGGGCGCCTGTTTTGCGTTTCAGTGCTTTTTTTGCAATGGCATGAAGTGCATCTTTTGTGAAATTGAGGGAAACATTTTCCATTTCAAAGAGCTTTTGATATTGCTTGATAAGAGCATTTTTTGGTTCTGTGAGAATTGTAATAAGAGCTTTTTCGTCAAGATTTTCAAGCGATACAACAACAGGTAATCGTCCGATGAGTTCGGGAATGAGGCCAAATTTAATCAGATCTTCAACTTCTACTTTTTTGAAAAGATCAGAAAGATCGATATTTTCTTTGGACTGAACGTCTGCGCCAAAGCCAATTTCTGTTTTGTGAAGACGTTTTTGAACTATCTTTTCAAGTCCTGCAAAGGCGCCTCCGCAGATAAAGAGGACTTCTGATGTGTCAAATTGAATGAGATCTTGTTGTGCTGGATTTTTGCGTCCTGCTTTTGGAGAAACGGCACATGTTGTTCCTTCCATGAGTTTAAGCAAGGCTTGTTGCACACCTTCTCCGGACACATCGCGTGTGAGTGATGGATTATCTGATTTACGTGTAATTTTATCTATTTCGTCTATGTAGATAATTCCTTTTTGCGCTTTTTCAACGTTGTAGTCAGAAGCTTGAAGCAATTTTGTAATAATGCTTTCAACGTCTTCGCCTACATATCCTGCTTCTGTTAGAGAGGTTGCATCTGCAATTGTAAAAGGAACATTAAGAATTTTAGCAAGTGTTTGCGCTAAAAGTGTTTTTCCGACTCCTGTTGGTCCAAGAAACAGGATATTTGATTTTTGAATTTCAATATCTTCTCCTGTGAATCGGTGGAGTTGGCGTTTATAGTGGTTATATACCGCAACGGAAAGGGATTTTTTAGCATCTGTTTGGCCAATAACGTAAGAATCAAGAATATGGCAGATTTCAGACGGTGTTGGGATTTTTTCGAATTCTTTTGCCCCCTTGTTCTTGCCGTCTTCTTTTAAAATATCGCCACAAAGGTGAACACATTCGTCACAAATATACACAGAATGACCCGTAATGAGTCGTTTGACTTCATTTTGGCTTTTTCCACAAAAAGAACAGTAATGTGTTGGTGTGCTTTTGCGATCCATTTAACTATCCTTTCGGTTGGTATTGGCTTCTTTAGAAAAAATAACGGCATCGATGAGACCAAATTTTTGTGCTTCTTCGGCAGACATAAAGTTATCGCGTTCAACAGATTTCTCAATGGCTTTAATGTTTTGTCCTGTGTGCTTGGCAAGTAGTTCATTTAAGTTTTTGCGTAAATAAAGAATTTCTTTTGCATGAATTTCAATGTCTGTTGCTTGACCTTGAAAGCCCCCTAAAGGTTGGTGGATCATGATGCGTGAGTTTGGAAGGGCAAATCGTTTCCCTTTTGCGCCTCCACTGAGAAGGAAAGCACCCATTGACGCTGCTTGTCCAATACAAAGTGTTGAAACAGAGGGTTTAATGTGATTCATTGTGTCGTAAATGGACATCCCTGCGGTAATAACACCTCCAGGTGAATTAATGTAGAGAGAAATATCTTTTTCTGGATCTTCTGATTCAAGGTGAAGAAGTTGTGCACAAATGAGTGTTGCCATGGCGTCATCAACTTGACCTGAAAGAAAAACAATCCGTTCTTTAAGAAGGCGTGAATAAATGTCATAGGCACGTTCGCCACGTCCTGTTGTTTCAACTACCATGGGGATAAGGTGACTCATGAATTTACCTTTTATCTTTGAGTGAACGACTCGACTTTGCTTAATTCTGGCTTACTGTAGCAAAAAAAAAGCATTTTTTCGAGTCGAATCTTTTATTTTTTCGTAAAAAAACACTTGATTTATCAAAAATAAAGATAGGGTTTGATGTAATCTACTGATTTATAGGAATTTTATTTAATAGCTTCTCAGGTAATTTTGAGTCAGAAAGCGCGATTCCACACAAAATTCCTGCAAGAATAAGAAGGGGGGTATATCCGAGAATTAATCCGAGCCATAAAAATTGAACGCCAAAGGAAAACTGACTCAGTTGGATTTTCTGCTTAGGGTGTTTTTTTAAAAGTGTATGTTGAGTAAAGAAGGTAGAGAAGAGTGTTGCGCCTCCTACAAGTAAAAGAGCTGTTGGCGATTCTGTTAAAAAGAAAAGGAGAACAAGGCTGATGGTGAGTGCTAAAAGACCATAAAGGACAAGGTTTAAAAAAGGGATGTCTCTTTCGAATATCTTCTTGTTTGGAAAATTGAGAATTAACGCTGTTGTGCTGGATACCATAAGGAAAACAAACAGTAATTTGTCGATAAAGGAGAGGTTTCCCATTTGAGGCAAAAGATGTTGTGTGGGCATATCAAGAATTGCGAGAGATGCAAAAATCATACTCAAAGAAAGTCCTGTGCGTATACCACGAGTAGAAAGAAGTCCTG
>JAFGXE010000088.1 GCA_016936785.1 Alphaproteobacteria bacterium | reverse complement strand
AGAGGGAGGAATCAAACTCAGCGGCGGCCAGCGCCAGCGCATCGCCATCGCCCGCGCCCTCTACGGAAATCCGGAGATTCTCGTCCTCGACGAAGCGACCAGCGCCCTGGATAGCAGCACCGAAGCAAAAATTATGGAAGAAATCTATAAAATAAGTGAAAATAAAACGTTAATTGTGATTGCGCACCGGCTCAGTACAATCGAGAAGTGTGAAAAAATTATACAATTGGACAGTGGTACAACGAAGTGATAACCATACAGCTATCTCAAAATCACATTATGTTAATACTTTTCAGATGAGTTCCAAACATATTAAAAATGATAAGCAGATTACTCTATCTGAGGATAAAGACAACCGAAAGCTTATGAAAACATCCAGTAATATGGGCATTTATGGTAAAAAAGATGTTAACTATTTTTCAAATATTAGACATGATTTGATCGATTTAATTCCTTCTTCCATGTATCAATGTAATGTATTGGAAATCGGATGCGGAAATGGTGCAACTTTGTCATATCTCAAGCAGATTGGAATCGCTCAGAAAACAACAGGAATTGAGCTTTTTCCGATTACTCCGAATAAGTATGACAAAATAGATATGTTTTTTAACGAAAATATCGAAACAATGATTTTTCCACAACATATGCTTCATTCTTTTGATATTATCTTGATAGGTGATGTCATTGAACATCTGGTTGATCCTTGGTCAGCTCTGCGACGCATATCCGATTTAATTAAAAATGATGGGAAAATTATCATCAGCTTGCCCAATATTCGACATTATTCAGTTTTAAACAACATTCTTTTCCATGGCACATTTAAATACGAAACGTCGGGAATACTAGATCAGACTCACTTACGTTTTTTTTGCAAAAAAGACATACTTGCTCTCATAAAAAACTCAGGCTTAAAAGTAGAAACAATCACTTCTTCATTTGACAAAGAATCATTCCGAAGCAAAAAATATTGGCTGAATAAAATAACGCTAGGAATCCTAAATGATTTTTTTATTTTTCAATATCTTATCGTTGCTTCCAAAGGAAATGAATGAATAAGTTCGCATTGTTTCACAAAGCAATGAAAGTTTATCAAACAAAGGGTGGAATATACCTTTTTAGACTTATCAAAACCCGTTTTTTAAAACCGAAGGCCAGCTCGTATCATTTTATTCGGGGCATTCTGCAAGGAAAAAAAGGGCTTGAAATAGGTGGCCCCAGCTCACTTTTCAAAGATTCATCTATTTTACCCATTTATGCACACTTAAATCATTTAGATAACTGTAATTTTAGCCAAGAAACAATTTGGTCTGTTCATGCCCATACTTTTGCTTATCATCCTACCAAACCGCCTGGGAAACAATGGATTCACGATGCTACCGATTTGTCAACCATCAAAAATGAATCATACGATTTTTTAATCTCTTCTCATGTTCTGGAACATATTGCCAACCCTATTAAAGCTCTTTACGAATGGAAACGGATCCTCAGGCCAAATGGTTCTATGGTCATTATCCTACCACACAAGGAAGGCACTTTTGATCATCTCCGTCCAATCACATCACTAGACCATATGATTGAAGATTATGAAAATAATATTCAAGAAGATGATTTGACTCATCTAGATGAAATTCTCAGCCTTCATGATTTTATTGAACACGATATTGGTGAAAATTACGAATCTTTTATGCAACGTTCTTTGGACAATGTTAACAACCGCGCACTTCATCATCACGTTTTCAATACCCACTCTGCTCTCAAGCTAATAGACTATGTACAAATGAAAATTGAAAGAGTGGAGGCTATCTGGCCCATGCATATTCTTATTGTAGCCAGCAATGTTGCTACACCTTCGCTTCATCAAAATGATCTTTTTCTAAAACAATCTAAATCCAATCGTTTCTCATCTCCTTTCACCTCGGATAAGTATGGATAATTCTCTAGCCGCAACGGTCATTCTTTATAATCCAGATATACCAGTCCTATCAAACATTCTTTCTTATCTTGATTATGTAAAACGGATCTATGTAATTGATAATTCCGACATCAAAAACACCCTCATTTTGGAGCTACTCTCTTCGTATCCAAAGATTGTTTATATTGATAATGATGGCAATCAAGGCATTGCCCATGCTCTAAACAGGGGCGCAGATGCCGCCATTCTAGAAGGATTTGAATGGCTCTTAACAATGGATCAAGACAGCTCTTTTGATTCAATCATGTTAACACAATATTTCCATTGTTGGAAAAACCACCTTCACAAAAACCATATTGCTGTTTTTTCACCTGTTCATACTATACTGGAAGATCACTCATTATCTTCACCAAGCTGCGATACAATACAAAAACTTCATGTTATGACATCCGGCAATATCCTAAATCTAAAAATTTTTCAGGATTTAAAAGGATTTAATGAAGCTCTTTTTATCGATGAAGTCGATCACGAATACTGTTTGCGATCAAATTTAAAAGGTTATTCCATACTCGAATTTCCAAATATTTCATTAAGACATAATCTAGGTGAACCTGTCTTGATTTATCGTCATGGTCAAACCATTGAATCATCCACTCATTCGCCTAAGCGTTTTTATTATATTGCACGAAACCGACTTTATATGTGGAAAACATATCATCGCCTTTTTCCAAATCTGGCGGGGATCCAATTAATCAATATT
>JAFGXE010000010.1 GCA_016936785.1 Alphaproteobacteria bacterium | reverse complement strand
CGTGCGAATTTCAGCCATACTTTTCGCATTCAAAAACGCGAGAATGGAATCTGATTTATCCTTCACAATTTCTTGAAGACCTTTCTCAAAATCTTTTGGGGGCATTTTATTTTTCTTGTCGATTAACTTTGAAACAGTGTGTGCTTGCTCTTCTGTCAACGCGAGGTTTTCATAGAGTGCATTCATCAACTCACGCGAATTCACTTGAATTGTAAAATCTTTTGCCGTTGCGCCGAGCGCCATCAGAATACGCGCAGACACTTCAATATTTTCGACATCATACAGAAAGGAATCCCCACCAAAAAAATCCACATTCAATTGCCAAAATTCCCGCAAACGGCCCCGTTGTGGATTTTCATATCGAAAACAATTCGGAATGGCATAAAGTCTTGCTGGCATTGGTAATTCTTGACGTCTTTTTGCTACCATACGCGCAAGAGATGGCGTAAGCTCTGGTCGGAGAGTCATATCGCGTCCGCCCCGATCTGTAAATGTATAGGTTTGTTCATTCACAATTTCGTCACCCGATTTTGCGCGGAAAAGATCCGTTTTTTCGATCAACGGCGTATCGTATTCTACATAACCAAATTGTTCACACACCCGACGCATTGCATCAAACATAAATTTCTGAATAGACAAATCCTCTGGATAAAAATCGCGTGTGCCCTTATATGAATTTGTATCTAACTTTTCCATTATACTTTTCCTTTTTTATTATTTATTTAAACGTATTGTATGTGCCATCAAATGGCAATCAATTTTTTAATACAACTTTTACTTAAAATTTTTTTCTCCAAATGGAGGCGTGTTGATTTATCCCTGGACGGGATGGATATGTGAATGAAAAAGTGTTTTTTGAATTATTTTCAAATTTTGAGTGTCGCTTATTAAACTTGAAAAATCAAGTTTTATCTTTTCATATACCGATAGCCTATCTTGAGATACTGCCAGCCTGTCTGAACAGTTAGCCCTGCAGCGAGCCATAAAAAGACAAGACCCACTGTAAAGAATTTCTCCCAGACTGGAAAATAAATGAGAAAAGGAATCGCCGTTAATTGTGTTGCTGTTTTCCACTTTGCGAGGTTTGAAACAGGCATTGTCACTGAAAAATTCCCAAGATATTCTCGAATACCAGAAACAAGAATTTCTCTAAAAAGAATCAACGAAACAGGCACAAGATGCCATTCTGAAATTTTTCCTGTTGCACACAAAATCAAAAGAACGCCCACAACAATCAGCTTATCTGCGATCGGATCAAGAAAACGTCCGATTTCTGAAATTTGATCCAGCTTGCGTGCAAAATACCCATCGAAGAAATCCGAAATAGCGGCAATTCCAAAAAGAACCACTGCAAGCGTTTCGCTATATGTTGGGTTTCCGGATAAAAGCAATATCATGATAACCGGGATGAGAATAATGCGAAGATATGTGAGAATATTTGGAATAGAAAACATTTAATTTTTCTTTTGTTTAGCGAACATAGGCACAATTATAGATTAATTCTCTTTAAAAATCAATGATTATATTTTGCATTTTTAAGAAAAAAGTCTTGTGTTCTTTACCGTGATGCCATCATACTTTTTGAAACGAAAGGAGTTTACATGATTGACCTTATCCTCTTCGGAACGCTTACTGTTATATCTTACGAAAACGCTGAAGAACAAAACGCAGGAAGGATTAGACCTCCAAAAGGTGACACTTTGGCGCAACCAGCCCCTCAACCACAACAAGATCCTAATTTTAACCCCCCAACGGCAAGTGCTTCAGAGCCTAATTTTACGGCAGAAGAACAACAACGCCTTAATTATTTAAGACAGCTTTCACAAGGACGATAAATCCACTTGTCTTTAAGCCTCCCTTCTGTTATCTTTTTTCAGAGGGAGGCTTTTTTGTTACGTTATCTTTTTTTTTGTTTTTTAATTATGATACCTGGCATGTCCTTTGGGCAAACAATTACACCTAAAAAAACACTTGATTTTGGGAGTTTTTACCTTGATCCCAATGGTGGCATTATTCAAATCGACCCCAATAGTGGCACTCCTATTAATCTCTCAGGAAACGCAACTTTTATAAACAGCCAACAATCTGGCAATATTAGTACAAAGGGAATCATTGGAGAAAGTCTCGACTTTTATTTTTCAACGGGTGTTATGAGTGGCCCCGGCGGATCCATCACTGTGAATAATTTCACATCTGATGAAACCTCTCCAATGTTTTACAACGTCAAGAATAAAACTATTTTATTTGGTGGCGATGCGATATATCCCGCATCTTTGTCGGTTGGGGCTTATTCTGGCATAGCCACCTTTTACTATAAATACACAAGTAGTTCAACGTGGAAAAATGTGTCAGTTGATCTTTTATTAGAAGTCCGAGAAACACCCATTCAAATTACAGAAGATACGATTCTTAATTTTGGAGATATTGTTGCAGACCCAGCAGGAGGAACTATTGCTATGAATCTTTCAGGGAGTCGTTCTAATATTTCAGGAACTGCTTCTTTTAGTAATACCCCATCTGTTGCAGAATTCACAGTTCAAGGACAACCCAATACAGCAGTTGATATTACACTCCCGAATCAAGCATGGCTTAATAATGGAGGATCTTCACTTAAGTTGTTTAATTTTTCAGCAGACTCACTGCTGACAACGACACTTGACGCATTTGGTCAAAAAGTTTTTAAAGTCACTTCTGATTTGCAATACTGGGCAAGTTCGCCAGCCGGTGTGTATTCAGGAACTTACACGATTAGTGTTAATTACTGATCCATAATCATCGCTGTCAGAATACCTTCTGCAGCAACTTTTCCGTCAACGTATGTTTTTCCTTCAAACTTCCAAACTTTCGCACGCATCAAAACACGCTTTACATGAAATTCAAGGAGATCTCCTGGTTTAACAGGATGGCGGAATTTTACGCCTTCAATTGACATAAAATAAATAAGCTTATCTGTAAATTCTGAAAAATGACATCCAATCGCTCCTGCAGTTTGTGCCATCGCTTCAATCATTAAAACACCTGGGAAAACAGGACGAGAAGGAAAATGTCCTTTGAAAAATTCCTCTTCACCTGTCACTTGATAAAATCCAACACCTTGTTGTCCTGGAATAAGATCTTTCATTCCTTGCACAAAAAGAAATGGTTCACGATGTGGAATATATTTTTTAATATCTTCCTGCGAAAGTGTTATTTTTTCAATCATTTTTCTTCCTCTTTTTTAATCAATTGCTTCAATATAATTTGTTTTTTCAAAAAATCGCGTCTTTTTTCTGCTGGAAATCCCATATAGACCCCTGCTTCTTTAATATCACTAATCACACCTGTTTGTCCAGAGATACGTGCACCTGATGCAACTCTCAAGTGTCCACCAAATCCCACTTGCCCTGCAACAAAAACAAAATCCTCAAGAACAGTACTTCCAGCCATACCTGTTTGTGCAGCAAGAAAACAATGTTTTCCGATTTTACATCCATGCCCCACAATAATTAAGTCGTCAAGCTTTGTCCCATCTCCAATTTCTGTGTTATCAAGCATACCACGATCGACACATGAATTGGCGCCAATATCAACATCGTTTCCAATTTTCACATGTCCAATATGCGGGACGAATGTATGCCCTTGAGAAGAACTCGCATATCCAAAACCACGTGATCCAAGACGCACACCAGGTCCAATCCAGCATCCTTTGCCAAGTGTTGTCACTTCAATACTGACATTGTTTTCAATAATACAACCTTCTCCAATTGTCGTCCCAGATCGAATCACTGTGTTGGCATGGATTTGAACACTTTTTCCAATTCTCACCCCTGCTTCAATCACAGCATTCTCTGCAATATAAACAGATTCTTTTTCTTCAAAAAAAACATCTTTATGCACATGTGCACTCGCGTGAATTCCCACTCTTTTCTCAGGGGCATATAAAAAATTTAAAACTTTAAGAAAGGCTTCTTTTGGATTCTCAACAATGAGCATTGCTTTGTTTACGCCTGGAACTTCTGCTTCTGAAAGGATTAATCCTGCTTGCGTGTTTTCAAGTTTCTCTTTCAATGCGCTAACATCTTGCCGTGTAAAAGAGCCTGTATAAAAATACGCGACATCAGTTTCTTTTGCGTTTTCAAGAGAAGCGCCACCTGTCAGAGTCTTTTCAGGATCAGTCCCCTTAGACAACCTTCCTTTAACTAAACTGACAATATCTTTAATTCTGAGATTTTTCATTTGGATTTCCTGAACAACATCTCAATTTACGATCAACATTTTGAACATCCGGAATCATGTGACGACGCGTTTTACGCCCAAACTCATCATACGAAATATAACTGAGTGTTTGACGATCCAGATTCCGATGCGTTAGCAACGCATTTAAAATTGTTGTCTTTTCTTTAAGTCGATCATGGTTCAAGCACAAGCAATTTTTTTGCACCCGTTTAATAAGGGCTTGAATATCCTCTGAACGCCCAAAAATTTGCTCAATATCTGTTTCGGAATAAAAATAACAAAGCTCTCCGGCACGATAAAAATTGTAGTCATCTTTTAAAAACGCATAGGTCTTGTCTTTTTCAACAGAAGCACGATCCAGCTCTGCAGAAATCCCTGTCAAACAACAAGTCTTAGAATGCTCAAGTAATTCTTCATATTGTTTTCTGATAAATTCAACACGCGGATCTTCAATTGGCACATTTTGCCCTTTCTCCAGATTATTCCACGTTCGCATAAAACGTGTTTTCATTTGAGGATCTCTAATCAACGCGCGTTCGTAAGAAATTGGTTTTGTTTTTGATTGGGCATCCGCTTTAATTTTATCATGCACCATGAGACTATATTCTGCTTCACTTTGTGCATCGACAAGCGGATCACCTGTTATTGGAATACCTCGTTGTTCTGAAGAGGGTGGCATTTGGCTCTCGTCTGACGAACCATTTTGAGAAACAGGTTCTTCTTCAACCCATTCTCTCTCTCCATAAGCGGACTGAGGGGTATGATCAACACACCCCCCAAGCCCTAAAACACCTAAAACCAGAATGATTTTTTTCATCGTTTAAGATTAAAATCCCTTCGGTGTATCCATGTGCATTTTAGGCAAACGGCGATTTAACACTGTAATCACATCATCTGTAATATCGAGTTTATCATTCAATAGAATTGATTGTGAACTATTCAACACAACTGATACTTTTTTCTTTCCTGCAACATCTTTAATTGTTGCATCAAGCGTGCTTTCTTGAACTTGTTGCAATGCTTCACGGTAAGATTTTTCAATCGCCGCTGATTTTTCTTGCATATCTTTTTGATATTTCATCAATTCTTTTTGATATGCTTGT
>JAFGXE010000087.1 GCA_016936785.1 Alphaproteobacteria bacterium | reverse complement strand
TTCACTCGCTGTTGCAACAGGACTTGCTTTCTCAACACCTGCACAAGCGATGAATACAGAAAACCCACTTTATATGCCACAAGCAGGAAATTTCTTCCTTAAAGGTGACATGAATTACTCAAATTTAGAAGAAAAAGAACAAACAGGACCAACTGGAGCGATTTCTGTTACTAAGAATGATGATTTCCAAAATGGTGACTGGTCTGATTCATTTTTAATTGGATATGGATTTTCAGATAAATTTGCTATGACTGTTTCAACAGAAACACCTATTCACATGAGCACAAAAATTGTTACAAGAGATCGCCCTGCTTCTCCAGTTATTACTGGTATCTTTCGTGCTGTTAAAAAAGGGAATGTTATTCTTGATGTAATGGGCTCAATTAACCCAGCTCTTCAATACAACGAAGCTCTCACACTTGGTGCTGGAATCCGCGCTGGTGTCATAACAAAAGATATGACTCTTGCATTAGGTGGCTATGTTGGCTACGGCATGGAATACGATGCAATAGACCAAGCAAATGGCGATGATTTAAATTATACAGTTGATGATAACATGGCTTATATGATGACAGCTGACCTTCAATTCAATCTTGGAAAAGATATGTCTTTGAACCTCGGTGGAAAATACTTTATTATTAGCGAACAAGGTACATCAAATAACCTAACTACCGGAGAATACAGTGGATATCGTATTGAACTTGGTTTGAATATGGAACTTAAAAAGAAACTGCTTGTTACACCATACCTAGCTTATTCCGACGTTGAACAAGATGATTTAACAACAGCTGTGGATGGCTATGAAGAAAATGGAATGGAATACGGAATCCGTTTCGGAATGGAATTCTAATTTAACCCATTCTTCTAATCCTAAAAAATCCTCGCACATGCGGGGATTTTTTTTAAATTATATAGTTGGATCCCCGCTTACGCGAGGATGACAGCAGCACAAGATTGATAAAGAAGGGTGTCATCTCGACAGAGAACATTTATGTTCGACGAGAGATCCCATGAGAGTCTCTGCTAAGACCTAAGAGATTCCTCACATCCGTTCGGAATGACACTGTAGTGCATTCGAAGGAGATTTCTCGTCGCGTTTCACGCTCTGTCGGAATGACACTTATTTTAATACGTCTTCGTATAAATCACACCATTGGGAATTCATTTTTTCAATTAAAACAATTTTCTTTTCACGTCGATACTTTTTAATCTGTTTTTCTCTTTTAATTGCTTCAAGCACATCTTCAAAAATTTCATAATAAACGAGTTTATCTACATTATATTTTTTCGTAAATCCTTTAACTACTTTGTTTTTATGTTGCCAAATACGTCCCTTTATATCTGAAGAAACACCAACATATAGTGTTGTATTATTTTGAGTTGCTATGATATAAACAGTATAAAGGATTGATCTCATTGTTTTCTCTTTTATATAAACATGTCATTTCGAAAGCACTCTGTGCTGAGAAATCTCCTTCCAACATCCGTAAACTTTTCCTTTTTATTTCTCTGCCAAATATACGGAGATTCCTCGTCGCGTTTCACGCTCTGTCGGAATGACATCTTTACTTAACTAACTACTTCTTGCCCATACAGACAACAAACATTTCAACAGAATCCTTTCGAGAAGACTCTGGTTTGAAGTGTTTGACAGTTTTGAATTTTTGTTTGAGCTGTTCAAGCAGGTTCTGACTTGTCCCGCCCCGAAAAGTTTTTGCAACCAATATTCCGCCAACTTTGAGATGTAAGTCTGTAAACTGAATAATCTCATCAAGAATCGCCATCAGACGTAAGTGATCGGCACTTTGCACACCACTCGTATTCGGTGCAATGTCACTCATAATGACATCCGCTTGCCCAATATTTTCTGTCAACCAATCTTGCATTTTTGGATCTGTAAAATCCCCTTGTTGAAAAAGCACTCCTTTAATCGGCTCAATTTCGAGCAAATCAATTGCAATGACTTTTCCGGTTTTATTTTTCTGAATAACATACTCAGACCATCCTCCGGGTGCAGCACCGAGATCCATGACATTCTGTCCATTTTTGAAAATATTAAATTTCGCATCAATTTCCATAATTTTATACGAAGCACGACACCGCAAACCCTCTTTTTTCGCTTTGAGTGCATACGGATCAACAAGCTGGCGCCGTAACCATTGCGTAGACGAATGCGTCCGATGCGGATCTTTTTTAAGTTTGATTTTTTGGACTTTAATTCCTCTGACCATTATTCTTCTTCTCCATAAGGATTCGGAATATCAAAAAGGATTTTAAGGATTTTGACTTCTTCGGCTTCCATTTTTTTAGCTTCTTCATCAGTTAGATGATCTCTCCCGAGAAGATGTAAAACACCATGCACAAGGAGATGTGCCAAATGATTTTCAAATGTTTTTCGTTGCGCAACCGCTTCTGTTTCAATTGTTTCAAAACTCAAAACTAAATCCCCCAAGACTTCAGGATCGGATGTTTCAAAGCTCAAGATATTTGTTGGTTGATCTTTTTGACGATATTGATAATTCAACGCACGCATTTCTTCATCTAATGTTAAAAGCACACTCACTTCGCCTGAAATTTTCAGATGTTTACAAATTTTTTCTAACGCATTTTTGATATAAGCGATATGGTCTTCTTTCCAGCTGTTCCCATAAGTTGTAATTTCAATCATTTAATTTCTCCATAGAGTAAAAATGGTGACGCATCATAAATTGCAATCGGCAATGTCTGTCCAATAAGATTTTTCTTGTCTGTTTTTATTTCAACGGGATGCATATAAGGACTGCGCCCACGGAAAAATCCTTCACGTGGATTTTCTTCAATCAAAACTTCCATCTGCTTTCCGATGAAAGATTCATTATACTCTTTTTGTATGCTTTTTAAAAGTGCTTGTATCTTATTCAAACGCTCAGTTTTATCTTCTGGAGAAACATCATCTTCCATCATTTTTAATGCCGCAGTGTGAGGACGCTGTGAGTATTTAAAACTATACGAATGCACAAATTTTACCTGACGGATGATATCTAAAGAGTCCTCAAAATCTTCCTCTGTTTCCCCACAAAATCCCACAATAAAATCAGATGAAATTGCGATATCAGAACGCGCTGTTTTAAGCTTTTTGATAATTTCAAGATACTGTTCCCGGCTGTAATGACGATTCATCTTTTTGAGAACCGCATTTGACCCTGCTTGAATAGGCAAATTTAAAAATGGCATGAGCTTTGGCTCTATCCGAAAAAGATCGATCAAATCATCTGTCAAATACGTTGGATATGAAGTCAAATAGCGAATACGTTGCACCTCAGAAATCTTTGCTGTTGCGCGAATAAGATCGGCCAAAGTTTTTCCATCGTCATCTTTGTAGTTGTTCACATTTTGCCCAAGAAAAACAATTTCAATTGCCCCGTTTTTCACAACCTGTGCAACTTCTTGCATGATTTCATCAAATGCACGCGAAATTTCCCGTCCGCGCGTATGTGGTACAATGCAATACGTGCACATATTATCACACCCTTCTTGAATCGAAATAAATCCGGACATGTGATTTTGTTTCGTTAAGGCAAGATGGTTAAATTTGTCGAGCTTGTAATTCCCCACATCACAGAGAGACGGTTGATTTTCAAGTGCATTGAGCAAAAGATGCCAGCTCTGAGGGCCGAAAACATATTCTACATATTTTGCGCGTTTTTGCACAACCGTCCCAAGTTCTTTTGCCACACACCCAATAACAGCAAGTTTTAAAGAAGGCTTTTTATCTTTGAGTTTTTTGAATTTTCCAAGATGAGAGAATACTTTTTCTGTTGCTTTTTCACGCACCGAACACGTATTGAGAACAATCAAATCTGCGACTTCCACATCCTCTGTTGGAGACCATCCACGTGACGCAAGCGTGTCTTTTAAACGTTCACTATCATACACGTTCATCGCGCATCCAAAAGTACGAATCAAGAATTTTTTCATCCCGCAAGCGTATAAAAAAAATCCCCTGAATACAAGGGATTGTTTTTCTAAATTGTCTTTTCAGACTCTCTTTTCCTTGCTTCCTCCAAAGCTTCAAGAATCTCGCGAGACTCTTGTAAAAGAGCTTTTTCACTGAAAGAAAGCCCTTCCGCTTTGGCAAAAACAATTAGCTCATCTATTTTTTTTACAAACTCGTCTGCTTTTTTTTGTTTATTGCTTATATCTATAGGAGTCATAAATGCAATCAATATCGTCTCTTTTTCTATACCAAGTCCAGCCTTTTTGATCTCAAAGTCTTTTTGCTTTTTGTCCTTATCAGCCTCTTCTTTTTCAAGATCTTTTTTCTTGTTCGCCAAATCTTTTTCAATTGTCTGAATCGCAAGAAGATGATCTTCTGCTTTTGTTTTATCCGCAGTCAACCCACGTTTATCAAAAAAGTTTTTTAACTCTTCAAATTTACTCTTAAGATTTTGTAGTTCTGTTTCCTGTTTAATAAGATCTGCAGAATTTGCAATTTTACTCACATTAATACCAAGAAGTATTGTTTCGGATTCTTTCAAAAGAGAAACGTTATCTACGCGATCTCTGATTTCCTTTTCAAGTTTCTTCTTAACTGCCTGAGTCTCATCTTCAAACTTCTTTTTTATTTCATCTGCACGTTCAGGAAGATTCACTTTAAGATCACCAAGTTCTTTCAAAAAGTCTTCCATCCACTTGATGTCTTTTTGTAAATCTATCTCATCTGCAATCGCCAAGTCTTGAGAAGAAATCAGTTCCAACTGACCCATCTTTTGGTTGAGCTCTTTTTCTTTTTCAAGAGGAACGTCTTTTTTTTCTGATTCGGATGCTATATCAAGGTTTTTTTCAACGTATTTATTCCAACGTGCTTCATCCCCACCAATATTATCAAGCTGTTCAAATGAATCTTGAATTTCTTTTACAAGAGATTCAAATTCTTGCGTGAAAGAAAGATCCGTTTTATAAATCTCTGAAACATTTCCTTTGAGTTTTCGTATAAGATCTTCCACACGTTGAGAAATATTTTCAAATTCTTGTACTTTTTTACTAACATACTCAGAATCAGCTGTCTTTCGATTGTAGTACTCAATAAATTTCGATATCGTGTATTTAAGAGAATGAAGTGCAATATAAAAAGGAAGATTCTTTTCTACAACCCTCATGTTGTTGGCATTTTGTTTAATATTCATATATCCCTGATTTGACAAACTATCTATTCGTTTATTCGTGAAAGACTTGATAATCGACTTATCCGCAATACTTATATTTTCCGCGGCATCAGGATGATGTGTTGCTTCAAGATAGAGCAGTCCAATATGTCGAATATTTTCTCCTTCCGTTCCAATCCGCCTGCGTCCATCAGGATCTTGTGTTGTTATGGTCATATTTTGATTCAAATAATCAACAAAAGAATTTGACCGATTTAAAATACGCACATATTCGTTAAATTTTTGTTTTTCTTCTGCTTCAAACCCTTTTCCTTGAACTCCTTTCCAAAAACGTTTGAGAGGATTTCCTGCTTTAAATTCTCCTGTTAAAGCAACATCATCAATTCCAAAATCTTCTGCCTTATAGGCTTTCCCAGTTGTCGCATCAACAACTGTTTTAAAATTATCCATAATAAACTGAGCAAGTTCTTTGTTGTAACCCTGACGTCCTGTTTCTGTTTGCGTGTCTAAAGAGCTTTTGTTTAAAGCAACATTAAACATGCGCGTTAGATCTGAATGTTCCCGATTACGATTCGAATTACGGATACGTGGGAAAATACGCTGATCCAGTCGCCACCATTCTCGTCTTCGAGAAGAAACATTTGTTGTTAAGAAATTAAGCTGTTGAATCGCATTGATTTTTGCATCTTTGCTAAGCTGACTATCTGTGATCTTGTTAATCATAGACTGAACTGCTTTATGATTCTTCTTTTTTCGGAGATCCGCTTTTTGAAGTGCATCAAAAAAGTCATTTTTGTGTTTTGTTAAAACCGATTCTCCTCCCACTTTTTTTGCCTCCTGTAACGCGTCGTAGGCAGTCTTCAAATCTTCAAAAGGAGGTTGAGATAAATCTTGTCCTTGCGCTTTAAGAAACCGTATAATATTTTCTCCTGCTTCAACCGCTTTACCCATATGAGCCATATAATTTCCACCCGCGCGTGCAAATTGTAATATGCGTCTTTGAATCTTTTGTTCATCATTTTCAAAGATACGCGCAATACCCATGTGTCCAAAATTACGCATCCAAAAATTATCATTGAAAAATCGTCGTCCAATAAAACTGAGTGTCTGAAGCTCTTTTTGAAAATCTTTATTGTTTGCAATATTTGTATCAAGATAGTTTCCTTGAACACGCTTGATGAGTTCTGCGAATTGCTCCGGGTTTTGCAGATGATCTCTTTTGCGTTTTTTCCAAAAACGTCTCAAACGAGCAAGCTTTTTCATTGGCCATTCTGTTTGCATTTCATCTTTGTCGTTGGCCGTCATTTCCTGATCGTATTCTTCAGGGAAGTACTTTTGAGCAAAATCATCTAAAGCCTGTGCGCGATTACGAAGTTCTGCATCCCAGCGTTTATATTGAAAAACAGTTGTTGCATTTGCTATATTTAAAATTGGCGCCAAAACAAGATTTGTTAAATCTCCTGCAATATTATCGCCTAAAAGTTTTGTTCCTACTTTCGGCATAAAGAGAGCATTATTTGGACGCTCTCCCTCTAATGACCATCCCGCATAACGATTATACCGCGTCTTATAAGTTGAAAGAACTTTGTCATTCATTTCGTGGTATGTTGAAATGTAATCTTTATTTTTTGCAACAGCGAGCTGTTCAAGGTATGTACGATCTGTTTTTTCACCAAAACCAGCCCCAATAGAAGGTTTAAACTCATATCCTAATTTACGCTCTGTTTTAATATGAACTTCTTGTTTCAAAAATTCATTCAATAATTTTTCTTTTTCAAAATCCTTGAGACTATCAAAGTTAGTATCGTATTCAGTAAGAAGATCGCTTCCACTCCGCGCTTCAACAACACCACTCTGCGCATTTTTCCTTTCCGGAAAATCATCCAAATTTGAAAAGCGCGTCCGCCCCCCCGCATTTTCAATGATCCCATGAATAATCTTTTTTGTTTCAAAATTCTTTTTAGATTCAGGCTTGTTTAAAGCATTGGATAAATTTTTAATATCATTCTCGCTTACGCTGTTCACACGATCATACATTAAATTCTTATCAAGAACACCAGCAACAGTAAATCCTCCTGCAACCGTGTTGAGCATTATTTTTTCAGATGAAGATAGGAATAGGTGCACGCCATTTAGATCATCCA
>JAFGXE010000009.1 GCA_016936785.1 Alphaproteobacteria bacterium | reverse complement strand
TCAACTGCACTTCATAATTCAGAAGCTCCTAATTCAATTAAAGATAAAATCTACCGAAAAACGCATGAAAAACATCCATGTACATTATGGGTGAGTGAAAATCGGGAAAACTACAAATGGCTCTATCTGCATTTTATCGCGCTTGGAAATGAGTATAAAAAGCGTTATGGAAAAATTCACAAGTCTATTCGTGAGTTGAAAGAAATTTTGAAAGAAGGGATGAAGTATTTGCCAAAAGGAAAACAGACTCCGTTCGTAAACTGTGCGGCAAATTCTCAAATAGAGGATTGCGATTTTAGAAATGAAAAAGATGTTCATTGCGCATATCAAAGATATCTTGATAAACGTTGGAAAAGTGATCGACATGTTGCGATATGTCACTTAAATATAAATTTGATTAATAAGGAAAGTTAAGAAGTCGAGAAATTTCTTTCTTTAAATATTCTGCTGTAAATTTCATTTTCTCGGCAACGTCTTCTCCTTTGCCAGAATGTCCAAAATCTTCAAGACCGAAAACGTGATCCGCGTATTTATACCATCCATTTGGAGAACCCGCTTCAATGGCTATTGTTAAAACACCTTGCGGGAGAACAGATTGTTTATAAGATTCTGACTGACGATCAAAAAGTTCTCGGCATGGCATCGAAACAATGCGGATGGATTTTTTTAAAGTTTGAGCAATTTCAATTGCAAGAGAAACCTCAGATCCTGTCGCCATGAGAATAATTCCAGGATTTTCTGAGTCTTGAAGAATATATCCTCCTTTTGCAGATTTGTTTTCAGAAATATCTTTTCTTAGAAGTGGAAGTTTTTGACGTGAAAGGAGGAGGGCATGTGGATTGTATTTATCTCCAAACACAAGTTCACAGCATTCAATTGCTTCAATGGCATCTGCTGGACGCAAAACGTCAAGGTTTGGGATCATACGTAAAGACTCAATCTGCTCAATCGGTTGATGTGTCGGACCATCTTCTCCTACCCAAAAACTATCGTGCGTAAAAATAAATTTTGTTGGGATTTTCATGAGACTAGCAAGACGAATAGGGGCTTTCATATAATCTGAAAAAACAAGGAATGTGCCACCATAAGGAGTAAATCCATATAGAGAAAGTCCGTTCATTATTGCTCCCATTGCATGTTCACGAATGCCATAATGAATATAGTGAAGATCATTTTCACGTTGTGTGTTATTTGAAGGAGTGAGATCAGCCGACCCTCCGACAGTTCTATTCAAATGAATAGAGTCTAAAAATGACTTAAGTGTCTGGCGCGTTGCTTCTTCTTTAATTTTTAACTTTGACTGTTTTAAAAGTATTAAAGAGTCTTTCTGTGTATCTAAAGAAGAAGATGGATTATAAAACGATTTTATGATTTTAGAAGAGTCAAATTGTGCTTTCCAGGATATAAATTCATTTTTGTATTGTTTCCCAATCTCTCTCCATGCAGAAAGAACAGTTTGAGGAATCTCAAAAGGGGCATTTTCCCATTTTAGATTCTTTGCCATTTCTTGACGTTTTTCCGCACCAAGAGGAGAACCATGTGCTTTTTCAGATCCTTCTAATGAAGGACATCCTTTTGCAATTATTGTCCGACAATCAATAAACACAGGTTGGTCAGAATGTTGTGCTTTTTGCAAAGCTGAATCAATTTCTTCAGGATCATGTCCATCACAGCTTAATACTTTCCAACCGATAGATTCAAATCGTTGATGCATATCTTCAGAACGTGCAAGAGATATCGGTCCGTCAATTGTAATTTGGTTATTGTCCCACAGAACAATTAAATCTTTAAGTTTATGGTGTCCTGCGAGAGACGTTGCTTCATAAGAAATACCTTCTTCGAGACAACCATCGCCAACAAAAACATACGTCTTATGATTGATAAGAGAAACTTCTTCTTGAGCGCACTCTTTTAGAATCTTTTGTCCTAAAGCCATACCAACAGCATTGGCCAATCCTTGTCCAAGAGGACCTGTGGATGTTTCAACTCCTTTGAGAAGAGCATATTCGGGATGACCCGCAGTTTTAGAATCTATCTGACGAAAGTTTTTGAGGTCATCTAATGAACAATCTTCATATCCTGTGAGATATAACAAAGAATACAACAAAGCACTCGCATGACCATTTGAAAGTACAAATCGATCGCGATTCTGCCACTGAGGTTCATTTGCAAAAAATCTAAGATGATTCTTAAAAAGAACAGTTGCAACATCTGCTAGACCAAGCGGTGCACCAGGATGTCCCGAGTTTGCCTGGTTGACCATGTCTACGCTCAGGAAACGTATTGCATTTGCTAAGTCTCTAAGATTTTGCACCTTTGCGTTCCTGTTCGATTTTTTCTTGAAGTTGTCCGATGAGGTGATCAAGTCCATTATGTCCGTT
Source organism: Alphaproteobacteria bacterium (assembly GCA_016936785.1). GTDB lineage: Bacteria > Pseudomonadota > Alphaproteobacteria > Rs-D84 > NBLK01 > JAFGXE01. The sequence goes on along the minus strand of JAFGXE010000009.1, from coordinate 642 downwards.
CTGTTCTGCTTTTTGAATAAGCGAACGATAATCACTTTGGAGTGTGACGCTCATACTAATTCCTGCAATAATGACGTCTACAATTTTAAATTCACCACTTTTTGATTTATTTACGCGCCATTTAAGCAGAATAGGTTCAGAATCTTTCTCTTTTTTGTTCTCAACAAGCATGTTAACAAAGATTTGATTTGTGCCTGAAGCTGTTTCTGTTCCTTTTAAAGAAATTTCTTGTCCATTATAATCACTCAAAATATTTGTGAAGCGTTGTGTTTGAAATTCTTCAAAAAGAGATGTGAATGCATTCTTTTGTTTTTCTTCTGCCGATTTCCAATAAGATCCAAGAATGAAGGAACTAATTTTAATCAGATCCATTTTTCCTACGAGAAGCGTATGTACAAAATCATACTTTTTATCACGAGAAATCTTTTTATTAAGAATGTTAGTGTTAATGTCGTTGTAAAGTCCCTCAATAAAAGCCTCTGCTTTTTTTGTATCAGCGTCATTCATTGTGGCATGAGCACTCATTGTAAAAAATAAAAAACTAAAAATAAGTACTAAATATTTCATAAAATAAATCTCCTTTAGATTTGTTATAGGCTCTAATTTAAAGCAATTCACACTCAATTACAAGGGAAGAATAAC